>CAUJJV010000055.1 GCA_963205375.1 Pseudomonadota bacterium | reverse complement strand
TCGCCGGTCTTGACCATGCCGCCGGGTTGGCGGCCGCCTTTTTCGTCGCTCGGGTTGATCAGCTCGCCGTCTTTCCACTCTTCCTTTTCCATCTGGATGGGCAGGCTGATGTGGTCGGAGTATTTGTTGATGATGCCCTTGACCTTCCAGGCCTGGGCGTAGTCCAGTGCGTCTTCGCGCAGGTGCAGGATCACGCTGGTGCCGCGTTCGGCGCGGGTGATGGTTTCGACCTCGAAGTCGCCGGAGCCACCGCTGACCCAGCGCACGCCTTCGGTCTCCTGCATGCCGGCACGGCGCGATTCCACGGTAATCTTGTCGGCCACGATGAAGCCAGAGTAAAAACCCACGCCGAACTGGCCGATGAGCTGGGAGTCAGCCTTCTGGTCGCCGGACAGCTTGCTCACAAAGTCCTTGGTGCCGCTCTTGGCGATGGTGCCCAGGTGGTCGATGGCTTCCTGCGCGCTCATGCCGATGCCGTTGTCGGTAATGGTGAGCGTTTTGGCGTCCTTGTCAAAGGTGACCTTGACCTTGAGTTCTGCGTCGTTTTCGTACAGGCCGCTGTCGTTGATGGCCTCAAAACGCAGTTTGTCGCAGGCATCCGACGCGTTGGAGATCAGTTCGCGCAGGAAAATTTCCTTGTTGGAATACAGCGAGTGGGTGACCAGGTGCAACAGCTGGGCCACTTCGGCCTGGAAAGAAAGGGTTTGCTTGCTCATAAGGTAACAATGGTTCTCGTCAACTGGGAGGGAATGGCTGCGCGACGTTTTGGTGCGTCGCGCAGGCAACCCTCAATTATGGGCGAGGGGGGTGGGTTTCAAGGGCGAATACCTTCCCCAGAGCGATCTAAGTTGGCTTTCCGCTTGCAGAACAGGCCAGAATTAGGTACCTTTGGGGGTAAGGAAGATCCATGGCAAAGAAATCAGAAACACCAAAATCGCCGACGCCTGCGGCTGCTGGCCGGGTGCCGGACTACCTGCTGGACCCCGTTCCCGTGCCGGACGTCGTGGAGAGTGATTCGGACACTGCCTGGGGCCTGTGGCAGGACTCGGTCCAGTCTCTGGACGTGGCTGACACCCGCGCACCGGGGGACTCGGTCTTTGACCGCACCATTCCCAGCGACCTCACACCCACGCTGCCGGTCAAGCGCAAACCCTGAGCCACTCCACCAGTTTCTGTGACACCTTCGGGCTGCTCAGCAGTTCCATGTGGTTGAGCCGGTACATCACGCATTGCGACGATTTGGCAAAGACCAGTGTGCGCTTGGGATCGTCGTGTTTGCCCAGTGCGCTGTCCAGCGGAACCAGCCCATCGCCGATCAGTCGCTCCGCCAGTGCACTGCGTTCGCCCGCCACGGTGGCGGCGACGGTGAAACAGGCAATGCCTTCGGGTAGCGGCAGCGGCTTGCGGCTATCGGGCTTGCGCCGGAAGCGGTCATGGCCCTGCCAGTCGGCGTCCACCATGTGGCCGTAACGCAGGTCGGTGATACCGGCGCTGCGCAGCTTGCCCAGGCGGGATAGCGGTTTGGTGAACGGAGTGCTGCCCAGCACCGTGTCCACCCAGTTGCCCGCCCGCTCCAGCGGAGCTCCGTGGTGGGGCGTTCCCAAAAAGACGATGCTCTTCAGCAGGGACAGCCAGCGGGGTGCGGGTGCCTGGCTGGCGCTGTGCACCGCGCTGCGCGTGATCAGCCCGCCCATGCTGTGCGCCACGACAGTAATCTCTTGCAGCGGGACCGGCCAGTGCGCCACCATCTGCTCCAGCTGTTGTGCCAGCAGGTGCCCGTTCTCCGAGGTGTGCAGGCCGGTGTTGTAGCGCACGTACACCGGGGTGTAGCCCAGGGCTGCCAGTGTGGCGCCGTGGTCGACCGGGGTGCCGTCGTCAGCCTGGCTGTGCCATTGCAGGTCGTTCATGCACAGGCCGTGGATCAGCAGCGCCACCTTGTTGGTTGCGCCCGGCAGTTGCGGCGCGCTGCCCCACAGCAGGGCACGGCCCTGGTAACGCAGGGTCATGGGCGTGGCCAGCGGGTTGTAGCTCTCGGCCAGCCGGTCGCCCATCACGCCATTGAGGGCGGCCAGCACGGCTTCGCGCTGCGGTGTTTCGGGCGGGGCATCCATGACGGTGGCCAGCAAAGGCTCCAGCTTGGTCAGGCCCGCTTGCAGCCCTTTGCCCACCAGTTCGGTGACGCCGTGGACCGTGCGGTAGACAAAGCCGGTAACGCCGCCGGTTTTCTCTGGCGCGCTGCCGGAAACCCCCATGCTGCTCCAGACCGACTGGTGCACGCCTTCTGCGATGCGGGTTACGCCCCGCGTGGCCTGGGTGGCCAGCTGGGCTACGCCGCGCAGGTCGCTGGGCCGTAAATGTTGCAATGCCTTCAGGGGGCTGGGTGGTTTCTTGGGCATGCCGATCCTTCGGTTGTCTAGAACTTTTCGTGGGGCTGCAGGTAGCGCCACTGGCCTACGGGCAGGTTGCCCAGCATGACCCGGCCCACGCGCACCCGTTTGAGGCCCACCACCTTCAGGCCGACCAGTTCACACATGCGGCGAATCTGGCGCTTCTTGCCTTCGGTCAGCACAAAGCGCAACTGCTCGGGGTTTTGCCACTCCACTTTGGCGGGCTTGAGGGGCTGGTCGTCCAGGCGCAGGCCGTGGCGCAGCAGTTGCAGCTTGTCCGCAGGAAACACGCTTTGCACATCACTGGTGATCGGGTCGTCATCGTCCAGGCGGATGAGCTGTTGCGGCTTGCTGCGCCCGGGCAATCCTGGGTACGTGGCGGCGGCGGAGTTGGCGGCGCCGGGGTTGGCCACACCGGTGTAGGCCACGCGCACCAGGTATTCTTTTTCCACACAAGAGTCCTCGCCAATCAGCTGGCGTGCTACGCGGCCGTCCTGCGTCAGCACCAGCAGGCCAGTGGAGTCAATGTCCAGCCGGCCAGCGGGCACCAGGCTCTTGAGCTGGCTGCCGTGGAAGAAAAAGCGGGCGTTGTCTTCGGCCCAGCGGTTTTGCGGCTGGATCAGCTTGATGGCGGGCTCGTGGCCATCTTCGGCCTGGCCGCTCACAATGCCCAGCGGCTTGTTCAGCAGGATGGTGACCTGGTTGGCCTGCTGGCCTTTGGCGGCCTTGTCGATTTCGATGCGCGCATCGGGCGCCACCTGCAGACCCATCTCGGCCACCTGGCCGTTCACCTTGACCCAACCCTTGGCAATCCAGTCGTCCGCCTCGCGGCGCGAGGCCATGCCGCGCTCGGCCATGCGCTTGTTCAGGCGCACGGTGCCGTTGGCACCCTGGGCGGCGGTATTGGCTTGTCCTGTGGGAATGGCCCGGTTACCTGGTGCCCTGGCGGCGGGCGGCGGCGCACGGCGCACACCCGTCGGTGCACTCTCCTTGCTTGGGGGTGGTGCGCGGCGCAGGGTGAGGGGTGGTTTGGGTTCGGTCATGCGCTATTGTTTTTGTAGCTAATTGCGCATATTTTACGGGGGCTGAGGGCAGATTTAAAGCAATTTCTCAGCCCCGGGCGGCGCATCAGGGCGGTAGCGTGTGGTGGACGAGGTTTGCCATGGCCCTGGCCGCCTCACCCGGACACTGCTGCAGCCCGCGCACCGTGCCGATGCGGTCCTGCATATCCTCGTCCTGGCTGGCCTTGAGCTTTCCCTCCAGCCGGTCGATGGGTATCTCGATGCCGACGATGGCGCGCAGCATCGCGTCGATGTAATCTGCAGGTGCATCGGCCACGCGCCACGGTGTGGGTTGCATTGCTTCGTGCACGCGGGTGAGCCGGTTGAGCATGTCGAGCAGCCAGTCGCGATCCTCCACCGCGCGCGCAACGCCATGGGCGTGGGCCACCATGTAGTTCCAGGTGGGTACGACCTTGCCATGTTCTGCCTTGCCGGGGTACCAGCCGGGTGTGATGTAGGACTGTGGCCCCTGGAAAAGGACCACCGATGGGGTGGCCGTGTGCAATGCACGCCAGACCGGGTTGGCGCGCGCGACATGGCCGATCAGGGTGCCAGCAGGTCCCTGGTTGCGGTCCAGAAGAAACGGCACATGGTTGGCAACCAGGCCGTCCTGGCCTGCGCAGACCCATGCCCCCAGCGGGTACGCGTCCATCAGCGAAAACATGGCCTCGCGGTCATCGAGTTGGTGGTGCTTTGTGACGTACATGGCTGTCCTTTACATGCCGTTGAGTGCATGGCGCACCAGCAGACCTGCCAGCACCCACATGGTCAGTGCAATCAGCCCGTCCAGCACCTGCCATGCCCGTGGGCGGGCAAACCAGGGCGCCAGCCAGCGTGCGCCAAACCCGAGCATCCCGAACCACAGCAGGCTGGCCGTGCTGGCGCCCACCACAAACCAGCCCCGCAAGGGCGCTGGCTGCTGGGCGCCGATGCTGCCCACCAGCAACACCGTGTCCAGGTAGACGTGGGGGTTGAGCAACGTAAAGGCCGCTGCCTGCGCCACCGCGGCGGCGCGGCTCAGGCCCGCGCCACTGTCGGCGGCCTGCAACCGGTGCGCCTGCCGGGCGCGCTGCAGGGCTGCAAATCCGTAGTACGCCAGGAAGGCGGCGCCCGCCAGCGCCAGTGCGCGCGCCAGATCGGGGCGCTCGCCCAGGGCCTGCGCCATGCCCATGACACCGGCCGCAATCAGCACCGCGTCGGCCAGCGCGCAGAACAGGACCACGCTGCCCACGTGCTCGCGGCGCAGGCCCTGGCGCAGCACAAAGGCGTTTTGCGCGCCAATGGCCACGATGAGGCCGAAGCTCAGCGCCAGGCCCTGCACGACGACAGGAAGAATCAGGGAAACGGAGGTGGACAAGGTTTGCATGTGCCGAGCTTGCCCTTGCATCAGAATAAAGACAAACTACCTTTTCTAACTGTAAATTAGAGAAACTTACTTCATGCTTGACTACGCATCCCTTTCCGCGCTGGCCGCGGTCGTTCGCGAAGGAAGCTTTGAGCGCGCGGCGCGCGCGCTCCATGTCACGCCGTCGGCCATTTCACAGCGTATCCGGCTGCTGGAGGAGCGGGTGGGTTGTGCGCTGGTCGTGCGCGGACAGCCCTGCCATGCCACCGACATGGGCCGACGCCTTTGCCAGCATGTGGACCGCGTGCATTTGCTGGAGCAGGAACTCAAAGATGCGCTGCCAGCGCTCGCGCCGGACGGCCCGGTCCGGGTGCGCCTGCCCATTGCGGTCAATGCCGACAGTCTGGCCACCTGGTTCTCACCGGCGGTCGCCGCATTTGCCGCCGACGCGCCTGTCTTGATGGACGTGACCGTGGACGACCAGGACCACACGTCGGAATGGTTGCGCAGTGGCGCGGTGCTGGCCGCCGTGACCGGCAACGCACGCCCTGCCACGGGCTGCAACAGCAAACCCCTGGGGGCCATGCGCTACCTGGCGGCGGCCAGTCCGGCTTTTGTGGCGCGCTATTTCAGCGACGGTGTGGGCGCGGGCAGTCTGGCACGTGCCCCCAGTCTGGTGTTCAACACCAAGGACGAACTGCAGACGCGCTGGGTACATCGCCTGTGCCACCGTCATGTGGAACTGCCCCGCCACACACTGCCCTCCTCGCAGGCATTTGTGACAGCCGCATTGGCCGGCATGGGCTGGGGGCTGCACCCGCAGGCGCTGATTGCCGCCCACCTGGAAGAGGGTTCCCTCGTGACGCTGTTGCCGGACGCTCCGCTGGACGTGCCTTTGTACTGGCAGCAGGCGCGGGCGGCTTCGGCCCTGCTCGACGGGCTCAA
>CAUJJV010000054.1 GCA_963205375.1 Pseudomonadota bacterium | reverse complement strand
AGCGACCTGGGCTACGCCGGCATGTTTGCCATCTGCTTTCTCGACTTTGAGCGGGGCAGCTTTCACCAGATGGATACCTTGAGCGTCCTGCCCAGAGGGAAAACGGGATTTGGCGCCGACAGCGACCAGGGTTGCGTGCGGTTTGGTGACAAAAAGCTTCAAATGGAGTTTCGATATGCACAAGGTGAACGCGCACTTACGTTTTCAGCACCTGATTTAGAGAATGCACAGGGCGACCGCGGCATTCAGGGCTGCATCTCCCTGGCCCAACCTCCCTCGCTGGAAAGCATCAACATCGCCACCTCCTGGATGGAGAACCGCCAGGCGTTTTATTACAACCGCAAGATCAACTGCATGCCGGCCAGCGGAGGCTTCACCATTGGAGACCGCCGCTACACCTATGCGCCCGAGCGTGACTTTGGCGCGCTGGATTGGGGTCGCGGGAACTGGACCTACAAAAACCGCTGGTACTGGGGTTCTGCCTCAGGCCATGTGCAGGGCCACACCATCGGCTGGAATATCGGCTACGGGTTCTCGGACCGCAGCCCGGCCAGCGAGAACACCCTGTTTGTCGACGGCGTGGCGCACAAGCTGGCCGAAGTCATCTTTCATATGGACGAGAGCGACTACACCCGGCCTTGGCGCTTCAGCAGCTCTGACGGCCGGTTTGAAATGCAGTTCACCCCCATCGTGGACCGCGACGCGAATATCAACCTGGGCCTGATCCGGTCGGTGCAACACCAGGTTTTTGGCTATTTCAGCGGCACCGTCATCCTCGACGACGGAACCGCCCTTGCCGTAGATCAATTTCTCGGGTTTGCCGAAGACGTGCTGAACTGGTGGTAAATCGCGGGGGCGATTCGCTTCCGCTATTGCAGGAACCCCATACCGCGCGCGTCGCGCACTTCGGGCTTGATACGGTGCTCGGCCTCTAGCTGCTCCAGAAAATCCAGGGGCTCCAGCTGGGTGTCCAGTATGTGCATCTGGCGTTTCACTGCAGCAAAATCGCCAGGACAGAGCTGGTCCAGCGCCCCCAACCGGCCCGCCAGCTCCGAGGTGAGTGCTGTTACATCACCCGCACAGGCCTCGGTGACAAAGAACGTTTCCCGCTGTGCCCGGGTCAGTGGTTTGAACTGGATTTTGAAAGTGAAGCGCCGCAATGCGGCCTGGTCAACGCGGTCCATCAAATTGGTAGTGCAGATAAAGATGCCGTGGAAACGCTCCATGCCCTGCAGCATTTCATTGACTTCGGTCACCTCATAACTGCGTTGCGCACCCCGTCGGTCCTGCAGAAAACTGTCCGCCTCGTCCAGCAGCAGGACCGCGCCTTCAGACTCCGCATCCCGAAACATGGCCGCCATGTTCTGCTCGGTCTCGCCCACGTATTTGCTCATCAGTTCACTGGCCTGCCGCACGATCAGCGGCCGCGCCAGTGACGCCGCAATGTGCTGTGCCAGCGCCGTCTTGCCGGTTCCCGGTGGGCCATAGAAGCACAATGTGCCATGGCCCCGCGCCTGCAGGGCCTGCACCATCCGAGGGATCTCAAACCGGCTGTGCACGTTGAGCAGCGCCAGGTCGTACTGGGTGACGGCATCGGGGCTGGCTGCGGCGGGCCGGTTGCCCAGGGCCATGTCGGCATTCCTGAGTTGCCGCTCGATCAGCCCTTCCATGGCTGGCACAGGTCCGCTGCCGTCCACCGGACAAGCCAGTGCGGCAAACCGCACAGCCGTGCGTATTTGCGCGGGGGTCAGCCCCTTGCGGCTGGTCAGGCGTGCAACAAAAGCGTCGGATACATCCACCCCTTCGAGGGTTTTGCGCACCACGCCTTCACGGGCGCCCGGGGGGGGAGATTTGAGTTCCAGGTGGTAGGCAAAGCGACGGCGGAACGCCGGATCGATCTGTTCGATGCGGTTGGTTACCCAGATGGTGGGGACTGCATTGCTTTCCAGAATCTGGTTGACCCACGCCTTGCCGCTGACGCTGGCACTCGCGGGTGCTGCGCTCGCATCGGCCCGCGCAATCAGGTGGGCGGCCTCGCTGGAAATCGGCGGAAACACGTCTTCCACCTCGTCAAACAGCAGCGCCGCCTGCGCACTCCCCTTGAGAAACACCTGGGCAATTTGCAGGGAACGGTACCGGTCGCGACCGCTGAGCGAGTTGCCATCGCGGTCCGCATACTCCACCTCAAACAGCTCCAGCCCCGCACTGTGGGCCACAACCTTGGCCAGTTCTGTCTTGCCAGTGCCTGGTGGCCCATACAGCAACACATTGATGCCCGCCTCCTTGCGGGCCACCGCCTGGGTCAGCAAGTTGCACAACACCACGACGTCTTCCGCCACGAAGGAAAAGTCATCCTGGGTCAGCGCGCTCTTGCTCGATAAACGGGTGAACACCGCCATCAGTTCGGCTTGGTCGCGGTAGTGCCGCATCAGCACCGGTGGCAGCTTCTCGCTGACCTTCATCAGGTCGGCCAGGTCCGTGATGTTGTGCTCGGATATCAGGTTTTCCACCAGCCCGATGCGCTCCAGGCGCGACCCTGCACGCAGCGCCTCCCCCAGATCCTGGGCCCGCACGCCCGCCACCTCGGCGATGGCAGCGAAGGCTTCGGACGCATTGTTGACTTTGAATTCCACGAGGATGCTGCGCATGTCGCGCTGGTAGCGTGCCAGTGTTCCGTACAGCAACAAGGCCCGTTCGGCCTTGTTGAGCTGCAGCAAACCGGCCAATGCGTTGATGTTCTTCTCCACCAGTGTGGACTGTTTCTTGAGCGCATGGCCCAGCGCATCGGCCGTCACCGACAGTACCGAAATCAGGTCCTTCGGCTGGTCTTTGGCGTAATCGTCCAGAAAGAAGAACAGTGTGGCTTCATCGTAGGGGCCACGCCAGACGCCATGCCGGGCCAAAAATTCCGGCGCATCCAGTGCCTCGTGGCCGCGCCACAGCTCATTGGCGCTGCAGCGCCTTGCCAGAAATTCCCGCAAGCGCACCAATACAGACACCGGCCAGACCAGATGCCGACCCGCTAGCCCCACCACGCCGCTGAAATCGCGCCGCACATTGAAGGCCGCGCCCTGGCGCGCTGCCAGGGTGAGCACAAAATGCGAGCACATCAAGTCCAGCACCGGGGCTTCCATCAGGCCCGGAGAAGAAATCAGGTGCCCGTCAACGGGCTGGAACAGCGAACGCTTGGCCATCCAACGCCTCCAGCACAAGCTTGTGCGCTTTCACCATAACGCAGCTTGATCCCGGTGGGAAGTATCTTGGCAAGATTTTTTTTGCCGAATTCCCGCCACAATGCGGCCATGCTTGCTTACAACGACATCCTCCTGGCCGCACAACGGCTGACGGGCCATGTGCTGCACACACCCTGCGTGGCATCGAAGACCCTGTCTGACATCACCGGTGCGCAGGTCTTCCTGAAATTTGAAAACCTGCAGTTCACTGCCTCCTTCAAGGAACGCGGTGCCTGCAACAAACTCTCGCAACTCACGCCCGAGCAGTCTGCGCGCGGAGTGATCGCGATGAGCGCAGGCAACCATGCGCAGGGCGTGGCCTACCACGCGCAACGTCTGGGCTTGCGGTCCGTGATCGTCATGCCCCGGTTCACACCGGGTGTCAAAGTGGAGCGCACCCGGGGCTTTGGCGCAGAAGTGGTGCTGCACGGTGACACCCTGGACGAGGCCCGCAGCCACGCACTGGAGTTGGCGACAGCGCAGCATCTCACCTTTGTGCATCCGTACGACGACGAAGCCATCATTGCCGGACAGGGCACGGTCGCGCTGGAAATGCTGGAACAGGTTCCCGACCTGGACTGCCTGGTCATCGCGGTGGGCGGTGGCGGACTGATTGCAGGCATGGCCACGGTGGCCAAGGCGTTGCGGCCCGGCATGGAAGTGGTGGGTGTGCAGACTGCACGCTTTCCCGCCATGGTCAACGCCATCAAGGGCACCCACTACCCTCAGGGCGCCAGCACGATTGCCGAAGGCATTGCCGTGGGCACACCCGGGCGCCTGACCCAGGACATCATCCGGGAGCGGGTCGATGACCTGGTGCTGGTGGAGGAAGGCGACATCGAGCAGGCGCTGGTCATGTTGCTGGAAGTGGAGAAGACCCTGGTGGAAGGCGCGGGCGCCGCCGGCCTGGCGGCCCTTCTGAAGTACCCCGAGCGGTTCCAGGGCAAGCGCGTGGGTCTGGTCCTGTGTGGCGGCAACATCGACCCGCTGTTGCTGGCAGCCATCATCGAGCGCGGCATGGTTCGGGCAGGACGCCTGGCCCGCATCCGGGTGAGCGCACGCGACATTCCGGGCTCATTGGCGCGCATCACGGCCACGGTGGCGGAGGCTGGCGCCAATATTGATGAAGTCCACCACCAGCGGGCCTTCACCACCCTGTCTGCGCAAAACGTGGAAATTGAGCTGGTCATCCAGACCCGGGGGCACGCCCATGTAGCGGATGTGCTGGAAGTATTGCGCTCCGCAGGGTTTGACGCGCAGCTTGTTTAAAGCAAGTTAGCGCCTACTTTTACAGAATTTTTCCGGGAAAACCACGATTTTCCCGGAATTCGTCATGCATAAAGTTATGCCTGTTTTGCATAACTTTTGACCGTAATCGCTTGGTAACTTGGGTACCAGTTCTTAAAATTGGCACCCCGGTCGCCTTGGGTCGTCCGATTCGACAGCTTTCGAAGATGTTTATCCAAAGTGTGTGGCGCACTTTGGATAAACCATTTTCAAACTTAGGAGCTTTCCCATGAACTCACCGGTAATGCAGGGCATCAACATCAATGCGCCCAGCTACGTCAAAAACGCCAAGCTGATTGCCTGGGTGGCCGAAATGGCCGCACTCACCAAGCCCGCTTCCATTTACTGGTGCGACGGCTCCGACGAGGAATACCAGCGTCTGTGCCAGCAGCTGGTCGACGGCGGCACCTTCAAAAAACTCAACCCCGCCAAGCGCCCCAACTCTTTCCTGGCCTGCTCTGACCCCAGCGACGTGGCCCGCGTGGAAGACCGTACGTACATCTGCAGCGAAAAGAAAGAAAACGCTGGCCCCACCAACAACTGGATGGCCCCGGCCGACATGCGCGCCCTGCTGCAAACCGGCAAAGACGGCGAAAAGGCCCTGTTCGACGGCTGTATGGCAGGCCGCACCATGTATGTGGTGCCGTTCTCCATGGGCCCCCTGGGTTCGCACATTGCCCACGTCGGCATTGAGCTGTCGGACAGTGCCTATGTGGCCGTTAACCAGAAAATCATGACCCGCATGGGCAAGGCCGTGTACGACGTGATCGGCACCGACGGCGCGTTTGTGCCCTGCGTGCACACTGTGGGCGCCCCCCTGGCCGCTGGCCAGGCCGATGTGAAATGGCCTTGCAACAAGACCAAGTACATCGTGCACTACCCCGAAACCCGCGAAATCTGGTCCTACGGCTCCGGCTACGGCGGCAACGCGTTGCTGGGCAAGAAGTGCTTTGCGCTGCGCATCGCCTCCAACATGGGCCGCGACCAGGGCTGGCTGGCCGAGCACATGCTGATTCTGGGCGTGACCAACCCCCAGGGCAAGAAATACCACGTGGCAGCAGCTTTCCCCAGTGCCTGCGGCAAAACCAACTTCTCCATGCTGGTACCGCCCGAAGCCGGTTTCGCTGGCTGGAAGGTCACCACCATTGGTGATGACATCGCCTGGGTCAAGCCCCATGCCGATGGCAAGATGTACGCCATCAACCCCGAAGCCGGCTACTTTGGCGTGGCCCCCGGCACCAACATGCACACCAACCCCAACTGCATGCGCAGCCTGGACAAGAATGTGATCTTTACCAACGTAGCCCTGACCGATGACGGCGACGTCTGGTGGGAAGGCATGGAGAAAGACACCGGCACGTTCCCCGATCACCTGATCGACTGGCAAGGCAATGACTGGACTCCAGCCATCGCCAAGGAAACCGGTGCCAAGGCAGCCCACCCCAATTCCCGTTTCACCGTGGCTGCCACCAACAACCCCGCGCTGGACCCCGAGTGGGACAACCCCAACGGCGTGGCCATTGATGCCTTCATCTTTGGTGGCCGCCGCTCCACCACGGTGCCCCTGGTAACCGAAGCCCGCACCTGGATGGAAGGCGTCTACATGGCCGCCACCATGGGCTCCGAGACCACTGCCGCTGCTGTGGGCCAGATGGGCGTGGTGCGCCGCGACCCGTTTGCCATGCTGCCGTTCTGCGGCTACAACATGAGCGACTACTTCCAGCACTGGCTGGACATGGAGCACAAGCTCGAAGAATCCGGCCACACCCTGCCCAAAATCTACTGCGTCAACTGGTTCCGCAAGGGCGACGACGGCAAGTTTGTCTGGCCCGGTTATGGCGACAACATGCGCGTGCTGAAGTGGATGATCGACCGCCTGGAAGGCACCGCCCAAGGCACTGCTACCGGCTTTGGTGTTGCGCCCCAGTACTCCGAAATCAACTGGACCGGTCTGGACTTCAGCCAGGCCCAGTTTGACTCCGTCACCAGCCTGGACAAAGCCGCATGGAAGCAGGAATTTGCCCTGCACAGCGAACTGTTCACCCAGCTGGCCTACCATTTGCCCAAAGAACTCGAAGAGACAAAAGCAAAACTGGAAGCAAGCCTCACCGCCTGATTTCCGACAGACAACAAAAAAGCCACCGCATGCGGTGGCTTTTTTTATGGGCAGAAACAATTAACGTGAAGCTGCGCGCAACGGGTCGAAGGGCAAGGCGCTGTCATGCTCACGCATCCAGGCCATCTGCAGTTCAGCCATCACGCGGGGATCGCGCTGCGCGTAATCCCACATGGCCTCTTCCTGGCGGCGCAGGGCGGCGGCACGTGCCCAGCGCGCGTACAACGCGGCCATGGCACTGGTCACCTGGCGCAATGGTGGTGCCAGCAACGCCAGCGCAGCAAACGCCACGGTCCACAGGGACACCCAGCCTGCCAGCAGGTGACCGTCAGCCCAGGTGTCAATGACTTGGTCCGCGACCACCAGCAAGGCAGCCATGACCGCTGCCAGCAGCATGCCAGCCAGCGTACGGGAGCCTTCGGTATCCTTGCTCTGGCCGCCGTAGGTCGCCGACGGGGCGCCCAGAGACTCCGCACCGGCCTGCGATGCGAAGAGAGGTTGGGTAAAACGTGCCATGGCAAACTCCTTGGACAGGTTGATGGAAATCGGATTTGGGGTCATATGGGATCGAATACTAGGGTTTTTACCAATATGATTCAACTTTATGTTGGTGATGCAATACATTCATGAGACTAATACTTGAGCATGCCAACCCTGAACCTGCGTACTTTTGACCTGAACCTGCTCAAGGTGTTTGATGCCGTCATGGCCGAGCGCAGCCTGACCCGGGCGGCGCACCAGTTGTCACTCACCCAGCCCGCGGTGAGCAATGCGCTGCGCCGTTTGCGCGAGGCCCTGGGCGACGATCTGCTCATGCGCAAGGGGCGTGGCCTGGAACCCACCGTCCGCGCGCTGGAGTTGTGGCCCGCCGTACAGGAAGCGTTGCAGAAGTTGCAAACGTCGCTCGCACCCAGCGTGTTTGACCCCGCCACCGCCACCACGTCCTTCGTGCTGACCATGGCCGATGCCACTGCAGCCGAACTCATGCCTGGTCTGGTGGATGTCATCACCCGCGAGGCGCCAGGCGTCACCCTGCGCGTCGTCCCGCTGACCACCCGCGACCCGCGCCGCCTGCTCGACGAGGGGCAGGCCGACCTGGCCATTGGCCACTTTCCGGCCGTGCTGGCCGACCTGACCGCGCGCGCCCAGTCTGGCGAAGCCGTGTCTTTTCTGCACCACCGGCTGTTTGCCGGAGACTATGTCTGCGTCATGCGCAAAAACCACCCGCTCGCCCAGGGCCCGCTGACGCTGGACCAGTACTGCGCCGCGCGCCACATGCTGGTGAGCTTTTCGGGGCGGGCGTTTGGCTTTATCGACGAGGCCCTGGCGCTGTTGCACCGCAAGCGCCCGGTGGTGCTGACGGTGAACCAGTTCTTCACCGCCGGCAAGGTGGTCGCCCATTCGGACCTGCTCACGGTCTTGCCGCGGCACTTTGTCAACGTGACCGGATTCGTGGACCAGCTGGAGCAGCGCGAACTGCCCTTCCAAGTACCGCCGATACAGGTCGATGCGCTGTGGCACCAGCGCCAGAATGGCTCCAGTGCCCATGCATGGCTACGTGCGCAGGTGGTGGCGCTGGCAGACAAAGCCTTTCCGGCATGATGCGGTCATGAAGATTCAGCTCTTGTCCGACCTCCACCTGGAAGCCCACCCGCATTGGCGCGCGACGCCGGCGGCAGGCGCCGACGTGCTGGTGCTCGCGGGCGATGTCGGGTCCTACCAGCCGGGCTCGCTGCTGACGGACAGCGATTTCGGGTTGGGGCAGTTCTCGGCTGCCTCTGGCTGGCCCACACCGGTGATTTTTGTGCCGGGCAACCATGAGTATGACGGCATGGACTTTGATGCGGCCCACGAACGGCTGCGCGCCACCTGTGCCCGCCTGGGGTTGCACTGGCTGGAGCGCGAGACGCTCACGCTGCACGGTGTGCGGTTTGTCGGCACGACGCTGTGGACCGACTTCGATGCCCTGGCCCCCAACGCCGACCATTCCACGACGGCACTGGCGCAGCAACTCAAGGCGCGGGACAAGGCCTACCGCGCCGCCAATTACTATTTAAAGAAAACATTGACCACGCGCCGCGGCGCGCCGTGGCTGGCAGAAAGTGTGCGCGAGCAGGCGCTGGTATGCCAGCACTGGCTGCGCGACGCACTGGCCGCGCCCTTCGATGGCCCTACGGTGGCAGTCACCCACTTTGCCCCCAGCCTGCGCAGCGCGGACCCGCGCTACGGGCATGTGCCCGGCACCGCCGGGTTTTGCAACGCACTGGACGACCTGTTGCCGCACGCGAAGGCGTGGCTGCATGGGCACCTGCACGCGCCCAGCAACTATGTGCACCAGGGCTGCCGCGTCGTGGCCAACCCGCTGGGCTACGCGCGCAAAAACGAGCAAACCGCATTTCTGCCGGGCATTTTGATAGAAATAGGGGCCTAGCCCCCGTGGAATATGCGCAAACAGCTATTTATTTGATAGCAAACCAACTTTGGCCCTACAAGGCACGGTCACTGGCCACGCGCAGAAAGCTGGCAAACCGGGGCAGGCCGGAGTCGGTCTGGCCGCGGTAGCGATAGGTCACCCAGGTCCCCGCGGGCGGAGGGTTGTCCCGCTGGGCATCACTCAGGCCGGTGCCCAGTTTGAAGCGGCGCGGCGCCTGGCCCTCCTGCGCGGGAATTTCCACCCAAAGCGCACCCAGCCGGCCCGCGTGTTTGCCGCGGCCCGCCACATGGCCCACTACCCGCGCTTCGGCGTCATCGAACGGTTTGAGTTTGCGCAGATCCTGGCTGCGCTGGGCTGCATAGCGTGCGGCGCCGTGGTGCAGCATCAACCCCTCGCCGCCACTCTGCACGGTCGTCGCCAGACGCTCCTGCAATGCGTGCCCGGTGGTGCCCCGGCTTTGAGCCACCGCCTGCACCCACGGCTGACCGATCCGGGCCACGGCGGCCTGCAGTGCGGTGATGCGCTCGCTAAAGGGTCCGCCGTGCGCGGGCACGTCAAACACCATGAAGCGCAGCGTCTTCCATGCGGCATCGTCGGCGCCCTGCTGCCGCACCACCGAGACCGCCTGACTGAACTGGCCGCGCCCCGCCCATAGCTCACCGTCCAGGGGCGTGGCAGGCCAGCCCGCGGTAAACCAGGCCGGCGCAGCAATCGGGTTGCCAGCGCGCGTCACCAGCCGCTGACCATCCCAGTACCCGCGCACTCCATCGTATTTTTCGCTCACCCAGTAGTCTGCCAGCGGCAGGTCCTTGCGAAAGTCAGTTGCCAACATCAAGGGCGGCGCAGTGGTAGCCGCAGCGACGGGCCGTGGGAGTACCAGCACGGCGACCAGCCCGCCCAGCGACAGGCACAAGGTGCGCCGGTTTACAGCCGGGCCCGATGAAACGTGGTTCTCTGGCGATGCACGCAGACGCATGGTGTCCTCCCCCTTGGTCTTCTTGAAATCCTTATCCCCACAGGATACCAAAGGGCTTCGATATGGCAACGTCCTTCGTTACACTGGAACCAACATTCAGGAGATTTACATGAAGATTCTGCTCGCCGTAGACGGCAGTACGTTCAGCAAGAAAATGCTGGCCTACCTGGCCACACACGACACCCTGTTCACCAAAGACCACGACTACACCGTATTCACTGCCCAGCCCGCGCTCCCCCCGCGCGCACGCGCTGCAGTGGGCAAGGACGTGGTGGAGTCGTACTACGCCGAGGAAAGCGAAAAGGTGCTGGGGCCCGTGTCCAAGTTTCTGGTGCGCCATGGCATCGACGCCAAAAGCACCTGGAAGGTGGGCCACGCGGGTGAGGCGATTTCCAAACTGGCCGAGCAGGGCAAGTTCGACCTGGTAGTCATGGGTTCACACGGCCACGGCTCCCTGGTGAAGCTGGTGATGGGCTCAGTCGCCACCGAAGTGCTGGCCCACTGCAAAGTCCCCGTGCTGCTGGTGCGCTAACGGGCGTTCAGTCCGTCAAAGCAGGTGGACAGGACCAGTTCCACGATGCGCGCATCGTCATACTGGCCACCCATCTTCAGGAACTCCAGCACCGGGTCGCAGGCTCTGGCATACAGCGTGTAGAGCACTGCGATGGCAGGGATGCCGGAATTGATCGCGCCCTGTGCCTGGGCCGCCTCGATCCAGGCGCCAAGCTCATCGCTGACTTCCATCAGCCCATCCATGTAGTCCCGGCTCGCAACCAGCGTCGCGCGCAGGCTGGAGTTCTGGCTCGGCAGTGAAGGCATTTCGCCCGCCAGCTTGAGCTCCATGGTCCAGCGCACGACGGCGCGCAGCTTGTTCAATGGTGTGTCGTCCTGTGGCAGGGTGCCAATGTAGTCCTGGGCGCGCTGCATGACCCGCACCATGGCCGCGCAGGCCAGGTCTTCCTTGCTGGGAAAATGCTTGTACAGGCTTGCCTTGGCGATGCCCACGGCAGCCGCCACTTCGTCCACCGTCATGGCGTCAAAGCCTTTCTCGGCCAGCAAGAGGTTGACAGCGCGGATGATCGCATCCTCGCGTGCCTGCAGCATCTGCTGCTTGAAGGAAACTTTGACTACGGGCGTGGATTTCATGTCTGAAGTTTAGCCGTTCCCGTCTTTTTGTGTAGTTGAAGGCTATTTTGCGACTATGTGGTTTTGGGGGGCGCCCGTCAACGCCTTGGCAGCGGCACCGGCCAGTGCCGCCGTCAGCCGGTCGATCACGACCGAATGCAGGTTCCAGCAGTGCCAGTACAGACTGACCGGCAAGCTCGCCTGGGGCGCCAGATTCACCAGCTCCCCCTGCGCCAGCAAGTCGCGCACCTGCAACTCGGGTACCACGGTCGCACCCCAGCCGGCCAGTGCGGCACGCACCTGGCCCTCGGAGCTGGGCACAAACCGCTGGCTCAGGGCCACGCGGCGCAAACCCAGGGCACGCCCCACAAACTCCACTTGCAGGTCGTCCTTGCGGTTGAACGCAATGAACGGAATCTGGCGAAAATTGTGGGCGCCCAAGCCCTGTGGGCAATGCGTCCGCGCATAGTCGCGGCTCGCCACGGCGACATACTGCATGGCACCCAGGGGCAACACCTTGCAGCCGCGCAACGCCTTCTTGAGGGTAGTGACGCAGCCCAGCACCTGCCCCTCGCGCAGCCACTCATGGGTAAAGTCCTGGTCGTCCGTGATGATTTCCAGGGGCAAGCCCTCACTGACCAGCGGCCCCAGTGCGGGCAGAACCCAGGTGGAAATGCTGTCGGCGTTGATGGCGATGGAGATGCGCTCTTCCTCACGCGAGTTTCCCGAATCAGGCGTCAGCTCATGCAGGTCGGTCTCCAGGTCGGCCCGCAGCAGCCGCATCTGCATCGCGTGCTTGATCAGCAGCCGGCCCGCAGCGGTCGGTTTGAGGGGCCGGCTGCGCACCAGCAGCACGGTGCCGACCTGGGCTTCCAGCGCACGCAGTCGCTGCGACACTGCCGACTGGGTGATCGACAGCCGCACGGCCGCGCGCTCAAATCCGCCCTCCTCCACAATGGCGGCGAGGCATTCCAGGGCATCGGTATCGAAGGAGCGCATGGCGTATCCAGTATTAGTCAGACTAATGAAATTGTAATTTGGGTAATTTTACTTTTACTCCAAAGCACTTTCCACGACACTGGCGCCATGAAAATCACCATCCTTGGCGCAGGCATCATTGGCATCAGTACAGCATGGCATCTGGCAGAGCGCGGCCACGAAGTCACTGTCGTGGACCGGCAGCCCGATGCGGCGCTGGAGACCAGCTTTGCCAATGCGGCACAGATTTCGGTCAGCTACTGCGAGCCGTGGGCCAACCGCGAAGCCCCACTCAAGGCCCTGAAATGGATGTTCAGCAAAGAAGCCCCTCTGCTGTTCCGTCCGCAACTGCCGATTGGCGAAGGCTTCCACCAGTACCGCTGGGGCCTGGAGTTTCTGGCCAACTGCAACGACACGGCATTCGAGCGCAACGTACAGCAGCTCGTGGCGCTGGGCTCCTACAGCCACGCCGCCCTCAAGGACGTGGTCGCGGCCACCGGCATCGTCTACAACCGGCTGGAAAAAGGCATTGCCCACTTCTACCTGGACCAGAAGTCGTTTGACGACGCAGGCCGCGCCGCGGCGCTGATGGCCAAGTACGGCGTCAACCGCCGCGTGGTCAGCAAGGAAGAGCTATTGAAGATCGAGCCCGCATTCCAGCTGTTTGCCAACCAGATCGTGGGCGGCACCTACACCGCCAGCGACGAGAGTGGCGATGCGCGCGTCTTCACCCAGGAGCTGGCCCAACGCTGCGCCGCACGCGGAGTGCAGTTCCTGTGGAACCACGACGTGGTGTCGCTCAACGCTGCGGACGATGGCATCGACACCGTGGCCGTGCGCAACCGTACCACCGGCCGCAATGAAGCGCTGTCGGCCGACCACTTTGTGGTGGCCATGGGTTCCTACACCGCGCCGCTGTTGCGCACTGTGGGCGTCAACCTGCCCATTTACCCCGGCAAGGGCTACAGCGCAACCTTCCAGATCCTCAAGCCCGAACTGGCCCCGCAGGTGAGCTTCATTGACGATTCGGTTAAATGCGCCGTGAGCCGCCTGGGCGACCAGTTGCGCATTGCCGGCACGATAGAAGTGGGTGGCTACAGCCTCGACCTTGATGGCTCCCTGGCCCGCGCCCGCTGCGCCATGCTGGCGCGACGGGTGGAAACCCTGTTCCCCGGCGTCTGCGACACCCGCAGTGTCGAAGAAGGCGGCAACCCGAACTACTGGACCGGCCTGCGCCCCGCCACACCGACCAACATCCCCTACATCGGCAAGACCAAAGTGGGCAAGCTCTGGGTCAACGCCGGCCACGGCACCCTGGGCTGGACCCATGGCGCCGGATCGGGCAAAGCCATGGCCGAGCTGATCAGCGGCCGCCAGCCTGCCATGAAGTTTGGCTTCTACGGCATGGATGAGCGGTCCGCATCGTGGGCCTCCCTCAAACACGCCTGAAACGCCCGCGTCGCCCGCGCGGGTTGCGGTGAGCGCCGGGTGATGGCGAAGAACTCGCAGTCGTAGCGCAACACCTCGGGCTCGATGGCGCGCATCTGCCCGTCGCGCACAAAGCTTTGCGCATAGTGGTCGGGCAAAAAGCCCAGAAACTGGCCGGACAGGATCAGCGTGGCAATCGACTCCTGGTCAAACCCGGTCGCACTGCGCGGCAGCCGCTGGCGCAGCGTGAGATCCATGTTCGGCGAGTGGTAGCCCAGTCCGGCAAACTGCTGCTCCCGCAACCGGTCCCAGCCCAGCGTGACCCCAGTCTGGGCAAACAGTGCATGCGCACGGCCGCAGTAGAGCGACATGGCTTCGTCAAACAGGGGCGTGTACTCCAGTGCGTCCGAACTGCGGTGCCCTGGGATGATGCCGATCTGAAAGGTGCCGTCCAGCACGCCGCGCTCGATCGCGGTGAGCGTACCCACGTGCAGGTTCAGTGCCACGTCCGGCGCCTGCCGGGTGAACAGCGCGATGGCCTGCGCGATGTGGGCGTTCGGGTTGCTGGCCGTCTTGTCAAACACCGCAATGTGCAGTTGGCCGCCCATGCGCTGGTGGATTTCGTCCACCCCGGTGCGGAACGCTTCCGCGGCGGCCAGCAGGTGGGTCGTCTGCGCGTAAATCTTTTCGCCCTCGGGCGTGAGCGCAAAACCGGCCCGACCGCGCCGGCACAGGGTCAGGCCCAGCCGGGTTTCCAGGTCCTTGACATGGCGGCTGACGGTGGAGGTGCCGATATTGAGCTCCAGCTCGGCCGCCGCCATGCCCCCGCAATCCACCACCGTGCGGAACACCCGCAGCAGGCGCAGGTCCATGTCGCTGAGCTGGCCCAGCATGGCGCGTGCTTTGGGTTGAGTAGCAGAAGCCTTTTCGGGGAGAGTATTTACTTGCATATATCTGCAACCAAGTAGTGATATTTGTGACTTTATAAGAGTAACAGAGCCACCCACAATCCACAAACCATTTTGGGCACACCACACCGCCCCAGGAGATCCCATGAAATTGACCGACAACGCCAGCCAGCCCGTGACCAGCACCACGCCCTACCCCCAGGACCGCGCTTTCCTGGAGGCACACTGGATGCCCTACAGCGCCAACCGCAACTTCAAGGCCACTGGCGCCCAGTCCGGGCGCATGATGGTCAGCGCCCAGGGCTGCTACTACACCGACAGCAATGGCAAGAAGATTTTTGACGGCCTCTCAGGCCTGTGGACCTGCGGCCTGGGCCATGGCCGCACCGAGATTGCGGAGGCCATTGGCCGCCAGGCCGCCACGCTGGACTACTCCCCCGCGTTCCAGTACGGCCACCCGCTGTCGTTCGAGCTGGCCAACCGAATCCGCGAACTCACGCCCGACGGGCTGGACTACGTGTTCTTCACCGGCTCTGGCTCCGAGTCGGCCGACACCTCGCTGAAGATGGCCCGCGCCTACTGGCGCGCCAAGGGCATGGGCACCAAAACCCGCCTGATCGGCCGCGAAAAGGGCTACCACGGCGTGAACTACGGCGGCATCTCCGTCGGTGGCATTGGTGGCAACCGCAAGATTTTCGGACAGGGCATTGAGGCCGACCACCTGCCCCACACCCAGCCGGCCGCAGGCTCCTTTTACAAGGGCATGCCACCCACCGGTATGGAGCTGGCCGATGAACTGACCCGCCTGATTGCGCTGCACGATGCGTCCAACATTGCGGCCGTGATTGTGGAGCCCATGTCCGGCTCCGCTGGCGTAGTGATTCCGCCCGTGGGCTATCTGCAACGCCTGCGCGAGATATGCACCGCCAACAACATCCTGCTGATTTTTGACGAAGTCATCACCGGCTTTGGCCGCATGGGTGCCTACACCGGCGCCTCGGCGTTTGGTGTGGTTCCCGACATTGCCAACTTCGCCAAGCAGATCACCAATGGCGCGCAACCCCTGGGCTGCGTGGTCGCCAAAAAGGACATCTACGACACCTTCATGGCGCAGGGCGGCCCGGACTACATGCTCGAATTCCCGCACGGCTACACCTACTCTGCCCACCCCGTGGCCTGCGCGGCCGGCATCGCCGCACTGGACATTCTGGTGAAGGAAAACATGGTGGAGCGCGCCGCTGCCCTGGCGCCGCATTTCGAGAAAGCCGTGCACAGCCTCAAGGGCGCCAAGCATGTGCTGGACATTCGCAACTACGGCCTGGCTGCCGGCTTCACCATCGCATCCGCTCCTGGTGAGCCCGCCAAGCGGCCGTACGAGATTGCCATGCAATGCCTGGAAAAAGGTTTCTATGTACGCTACGGCGGCGATACCATCCAGCTGGCGCCGCCGTTTATTGCCACCCCTGCAGAGATTGACAGCCTGGTCAACGCATTGGGCGAGTCGCTCAACGCAACAGCCTGACCACCGATAATTGCTATTATTTTAGTAGCTGCATGCGCTTATTGCACGGGGGCTACTGGCCTTTTTTATTCATGATTGCACCATTGACATGACCACTTCTCTTCCTACCGTTGGCCACCTGATCGGCGGCAAAATCATTACCACCGGCAGCCGCTCGCAGGACGTCTTCAACCCCGCCACCGGCAAGGCTGAAAAGCGCGTGCTGCTGGCCGACAAGACCACGGTGGAGCAGGCCATTGCCAATGCACAGGCCGCCTTCCCCGCCTGGCGGAACACGCCGCCGCTCAAGCGCGCCCGCGTCATGGGCAACCTCAAGGTGCTGCTGGAAAAGCACGCCGACGAACTCTGCGCCATGATCACCGCCGAACATGGCAAGGTGCTCGCGGACTCGCTGGGCGAACTGCAGCGCGGTATTGAGAATGTGGAATACGCCAGCTATGCGCCCGAACTGCTGAAGGGCGAGCACAGCAAGAACGTCGGTCCGGCCATCGACAGCTGGAGCGAGTTCCAGGCGCTGGGCGTCACCGCCGGCATCACCCCGTTCAACTTCCCGGCCATGGTGCCTCTGTGGATGTGGCCCATGGCTGTGGCCTGTGGCAACACCTTTATCCTCAAACCCTCCGAGCGCGACCCCACCAGCACGCTGCGCATTGCCGAGCTGGCGCTCGAAGCTGGCCTGCCACCCGGTGTACTCAACGTGGTCAATGGCGACAAGGAAGCCGTGGACACGCTCTTGACCGACCCCCGCGTCAAGGCCGTGAGCTTTGTGGGCTCCACCCCGATTGCCGAATACATCTACAGCACGGGCTGCGCGCACGGAAAACGTGTGCAGGCCCTGGG
>CAUJJV010000053.1 GCA_963205375.1 Pseudomonadota bacterium | reverse complement strand
CCGCGCCAAAGCATGTGTGGCGTGCGTATGTCGCATCCAGTGTGGACTTGCGCGGCGCAACTTTTCGGCAGTCTTTGGCGATTCGGCCTCAATGACGTCGGCAGTTGTCACGAAGAATCGCTTGGTGACGTTCCATAGCCGGGTCGAAGTGATACGGTTCTGACCGCTCCCTGCCTGCAGGTCAGCAATGAGCGGGGTGGACGGCTTCCACATGGCTGGTGTGGTTGGCACACCGCGCTGCATCAGGTAATGATCCAGCGCCACCCGGGCAAGCGGAGGTAAGGCTACTTTGCCTGCCTTGCTGCCCTTGCCGACCAGCTTGAGCCAATGGTCTCCTTGGGCATCCGTTTCAATCTGCCCCAGGGTGGCCCCCACGAACTCACTGGACCTCAAACCCGTGGCATAAGCAAAGTCTAGAACGAAGCGCAGCCGCTGCGCAGCCGCAAGCTTCCAGCCGTAGGACCACTCCAGCCCGTTGGCAACGGCTCGGATAATGGCCCACTCACCCTCGGAAAACACGCGCCCCTCGTCCATGGGGGTGCTGCGGGTGCTACCGCGCACCTTGATGCCGCCAAACGGGTTGGCCAGTACATAGCGCTGCTCGATCAGCCATCGAAACATTGCACCAATGACGCTCAAGGCATAGGCCGTCGAACGGGGAGATAAACCCGCCGAGAATGGCCTCCACTCTGGAGAGAATCTTGTTTGTGGTGACCCCACCCATCGACTGCGTGGTGCAGGGTTGCGCAGGAACCCCCGGTAAGCCGTTGCGTCCTCGGTGGTGAGCGACGACAGTGCACGTCCACGTTCGACAACTGCCCACAGAATCAGGCGTTCGGCCTCCTTGCGATAGGCCCGTTTTGTAGCACTGGACTCGTGCAGTGCCAGCCATGCCTGCACGGCTTCGTAGTCATTGTCAGCGCTCAGCGTGCAACTGGATGGCGGTCCACGGAAGGTGCCCCTCGATCCGTTGAGTTCTTCCGGCAATTTCAGGCGTTCCCAGGGAACAACCGCTTGCACCGTTTCGTTGACCATCAGTTCACGTGCCCGATCAGTCAGCTGCGGATGTGCCGCAAAGAAGACTTCGATTTGACGTGCACCGTGTGCCCCCAGTCCAGGAACCATGGTCCACCAGCGTTTGCGCCGGGGTACCCGCACAGTCAGCTGTGCCAGCGTCTTGATATCTTGGGCGTACAAGGCATTTGCAGAACGCGCAGAAAGCCACAGGCTCACGTCATCAGTGATCTTGGGAGCCGGTTCAGGCGCGGTCCGTAGTGCGTCAATGGCATGGGCAACCGCTTTCGCATGCTGGGCACGCTCACCTATCGGATGGTCAAGTAGGGCCACTAGATCGGCCCGGTGCCGCCTGCGTGCAATGCGGATTAGTTGACGGCGGATGCCACCAATCATTCCCCGTGACGACTGTCCCGAAACCTTGTGCGTCTCCAGGTAATGGGCCACGGATTTGCGCGATGACAATCCGGCGTACCAGCCACGCAAGGCGGCGAGCTCGGCTTCACCGGGGAATGCATCCTGGCCAGCACGATCCCCCAATTCTGGCGAAAGTGAGATCGGTGAATTTTTCATGGGTTCCAGTTAGTAAACTTAACATCGCTACTGTGATAAGAAGGATTATCGCAATAGAATGCTTGAAAACACATAACCCCATCGGGGTTTAGGCTGGTCATTCGCACGTTTGCACGTGAAATGACAGGTAAGGCGGCCACTGTCTGCATCTCTGCAGCATCTCTCCATTCCCATTTCATTTTTACGGGCTCAGCAGCTGGCTGCGCTCGCCGTTGGAGTAACACAGCCTTGCCAAGTACCAAAACACAAGCCTCCAGGCGCCTTTCCATTCTGTCCACTGAAGAAGTTGACAGCCTGTACGGCTTGCCACACTTCAACGATGGTGAACGCCACATCCATTTTGATTTGAGTCCCAAAGAACGGGAGACCATTGATGCGGCACGCACCATAACGGCGGGTGTCCACCTCGTATTGCAACTGGGTTACTTCAAGGCCAAGGCACAGTTCTTCGTTTTTGGTCTTGACCATGTTCAGCCTGACATTGCGCACATACTGACGCGTTATTTCCCGGGCAGGCTTATGGCCGAGGTGGGCGCTTTGTCAAAGCCGACCCGACTGGCCCAACAAAGAACCATTCTTGAACTGCTGGACTATCGCATGTCTGGCAGCGACGACAAGCAAGCGCTGATTGCTTTTGCGCAACGGGCGGCGATGCTTTCAACTCAGCCAAAATTCATTTTGCGTGAGGTGCTGGAGCATCTTTCAAGCCAGCGCATTGTGGCTCCGGGCTACACCTCGTTGCAAGACCTGGTGAGTCAGGCAGTGACAGACGAGCGCAAGCGAGTTACCCGAATGCTGGATGCCGCCTTGCCCGCCGATTTGCAGCAATCCCTCAATAGCCTGCTGCACGCGGACGACAAAATCCACCTGATCAACGTCCTGAAACACGAGGCGAGTGATTTCAGCAACAAGGAACTGCGCCGGGAAGTCGCTCGGCGCAAGCAACTGTCCCCCTTGTATGCCTTCGCCCAATCATTTCTGATCGATGCGTCACTGTCCAGTGAGAGCATCAAGTACTACGCCGGTCTGGTTCAGTTCTACACCATATACAAGCTGCGCCGCATGGATATCTCCACAGTGCGCCTGTATTTATTGTGCTTTGCCTTCCACCGGTTCCGCCAAATCAACGACAACCTGATTGAGGCGTTCATCCACTTGGTCGGCCAGTTTGATAAGCACGCCAAACTGGCGGCGAAAACGGCCATGCAGCAGGCATCCGAGGAGGCCAATAGCAATTTGAAGGCTGCAGGCGAAGTGCTGGGTCTTTTTATCGATAAGTCAATTGCGAATGATTGCCTCTTTTCCACGGTCAAGGAGCGCGCGTTCGGCTTGCTGGAACCCACCGCTTTTACTTCGGTGTCCAACTTTCTGCGGAACGTCACCTTTGACAAGCTGGATTACGAGTGGACCTACTTCACCATGTTGTCGCCAACCATCAAACGCAACTTGCGACATCTGTTTTGTGACCTCGATTTCGCCGGCCGCCTGGAGAATGCCCCCTTGGTCACCGCAATCACCGTGATGCAAGACTTGTTGCGCCGCAGCAAATCACTGCGCCAAGCAGATTACGCACAGTTTCCCGAGAGTGTGATCCCACAGATTCTCAAAAAGCACCTATTTACCGAGTCCATCACGGACGGGGGAAAACGCAAAGCCCTGGATGTCGATCGATACGAGTTTCTGGTCTACCGGTTGTTGCGCAATGCACTGGAGTCCGGGGACTTGTATGTCAATCACAGCAACGAATTCCGCCAGTTTGAAGATGACCTGATCAGCGATGCACGCTGGGCACACAAAGACGCTGTGCTTGCCGAAATCGGACAGCCGATTTTGACCGCCCCTATCGAAGAAACCTTGGCCACATTGCGCACGAAGCTTGAAGACCGCCTGGTGAAGGTCAATGAACGCGTGGCCAACTGCGTCAACGCACATATCAAAGTGGCGGGTCAAGGCGAGAAAAAACGCTGGTCTTTGATCTACCCAACGATCCCAGAGACCGGCAATGCCCCGTTTTACAACCAATTGCCAGGGATTCCCATTGCCCAACTGCTGCGGTTTGTGAATGGGAATACGAAGTTTCTGGGAGCCTTCGAGCATGTGGTGAATCGCTCCGTCAAGCACGCGCCGGACCTTCGCGAAATTTTGGCCTGCGTGGTGGCGTTTGGCACCAACATGGGATTGGGCAAGATGGCCGAAGTTTCTGGCCTGAGCCACGCATCCCTGATTACCACCGCCCGCAGCTATCTGCGTCCGGAAACCCTACATGCCGCCAATGACGCCATCAGCAACGCCACGGCCGCGCTGCCGGCCTTCAAGCTCTTCAACATTCGTGATGAGTTGCACTCCAGCAGTGATGGCCAGCGCTTCGAAACCCAGATCAACACCTTTAACTCCCGATATTCACCCAAGTATTTCGGTTGGGACAAGGGCGTGAGTGCCTGCACCGTGGTTGCCAACCACGTGCCCATCAATGCCAAAATCATTGGCACCCATGAACATGAGAGCCATTTCGTGTTCGATTTGCTGTACAACAATACGTCTGACATCAAGCCCACGCGGCACTCGACCGATACACACGGCACCAACCAGGTCAATTTTTGGAGCCTGTTTGCCTACGGCTACAGCTTTGCACCCCGCTACAAAACATTGCAAAAGAAGACCGCGTCGCTGGTTGGGTTCGAACTGCCGAGTCAGTATCCGGCCGACATGCTGATTCGACCAAGCAATAAGGTCAATGTGGACCTAATCATCAGCGAATGGCCCAACATCCAGCGCATCATGGCCTCGCTGGCGCAAAAAGACACGACCCAGGCCACCGTGGTGCGCAAACTCAGCAGCTACGCCAGGCAAAACAACACCAAAAAGGCCCTGTGGGAGTTGGACAACATCCTGCGCACCATCTACATCCTGGACTTCATTGACGATGTAGAGCTGCGCCAGAGTGTGCAAAAGGCACTCAACCGGGGTGAGGCCTATCACCGATTCCGCCGCGCGGTGTCATTCATCAATGGTGGAAAGTTCAAGGTTCAGACTGAAACCGAGCAGCAGGTCTGGAACGATTGCGCCCGGTTGATTGCCAACGCGGTCATTTACTACAACACGGCGCTGTTGTCCAAGGTGTACGAACAGAAGGTGGCGGCCGGGGATCTGGACGCCATAGCGTTCATTCAAGGGATGTCGCCAGTGGCGTGGCAGCACGTGAACATGTTTGGGTCGTTCGAATTCAGCGACGATGAGCAGGGCATTGACCTGGAGGCCTTGGCGGCAAGGTATGCCGACTCGGTGTTCTGGAGCAACGCCACGCAGCCTGGCCAAGGGGACCTTTTTGATTAAAATCCACTGTTCCGAAGCAGCTGAAATGAAGGTCCGGTATGGAGCGGATCGTAGACCGGCAGTGCAGCGTATCCGGGCACTGGCGACCGGCGGGTTCTGGGTAGGCCAGTTTCATGATTTTGAAGACCGGTCAGCCGACCTTCATGGCGGTCACCAACGTACCCATCGCGGCCTGATGATGTTTTCATGGGCAGCGGCAGGTTACCGATCCTAAATCTGCCGCTCATCCGAACCAGCCTTCCGACAGAAGTTTGGCCAATTCGGTCGTTCGTCCTAAGCAAATAGCAGCCGTCCACCAATGACCGCTTCTCTTGCGCTGGCGCCACGGGATCAGTGCTCAATTCGAACTGGCCCAGTTGATTCCCGCATTGCGAATCCTCCGTTGTTGAACGTCCAAGCAGTATCGCCAACACATCACGTGCCAGCCACCCCCCCTAGAACGCGGGGGCCGCTCCCCTGCTGAAGGCATGCCAAAATTCAAGTCATGAATAAAGTTGCGTCCCCAGCTCTGAAAGCGGTGCTAATCACACTGGTTGTCAGCTGCCTACTGCTGGTTGTCACGGCCATCCAACAGGCTCTGTCGAGCAGGTATCTGCCGCTGCTGTTTGCGGCTGTGCTTTGGGCGCCAATGGCCTGGGGGTTGTGGCACTTGCACCCACTTGCGCGCAAAGTAGCTGTAGCACTGCTCTGGCTGGTCATCATCGTTCTGCCCATCGGGGTCATCAACCCGTTTGCGGCCATCGACGGCGCCATCGACATGGACACCCCACTCTGGCGGCTAGCCCTGCCGGTGTTCGGTGCCGTCGCCTTGGCCCTGTTCGCGTTGCACATCCTCGGCAAATACAAATCAGAATTTTCAAAATGAACCCGGCAAACGAACGGCCTTATCTGCGCTATTTCTTCGAATACGGCAGCGGCGTCTGCCTGTGGACCGGCAACGACGCTGCTCAGAATCGCTTTGGCGATTACGCCATCGACACCGAAGCCCTGCCGCTCAGCGACAACACCCGGTACTGCCTGCAGCATTTGATCGCCTGGTACGACACCGGGCTGAACTGGGACGACCAGGGTGGCGGCGCATCGCCCTGGTCCGACGAAGAGCGCGCGCGTTTCAATGTGGCGGCGCAAGAGGGTTTTCGCCGACTGGTTCAGGAACTGCCTGCCGAGACCTACGAAATCAACGACGAATCGGGCACGCAAGCGCCGTCCGACACCCCGCCGGACTACAAGCTACTGGCGCGCATCTTCGCCCCGACCGACAACGCCGAGCACGCTGACAAACAGGCCGAAGCCCTGCTAGAGAAACTGGCTGCCTTTTCGCCGGAACCGATCAACCCACCCGTGCCCTACTGGAAGGTGCCGGGCTGGTACGAGCATTTCCTGAAACTGAGCCCCGCCGACGAAACCACCTTCGATGCCGTGGTCGCCCTGGCCGGCGGCAACTGGGACATCACCCGCGATAGCGAATGGGACGCCGTCTGGAACCCCTCGCCCGGCCATATTTTTCTGCTGCCGGAAGTCGTCTGGGTTGAGATCATGCTGATCCAGCCCAACCCGCCATCGCCTGACCAGGAATACCTGCCGTCATGACTTCGGTGCTGCCCCGCAAGGCATCCAGCCTGGCCGACGCACTGGCCGACCCGACCGGGGTGGTTCGCCTCAGCGTCATCGGCACGCCAATCCCGGCGTTGCCGGAAGCCATCCACAGCCTGCAAGGCCTGGAAATTCTCACCCTCAACGGCAATGGTCTGGAGGCGCTGCCGGCAGCGCTGTTCGATTTGCCAAAGCTGCGCGTGCTCAACCTGTTCAACAACGCACTGACCGAGCTTCCGGCTGGACTGTCGCGCTTGTCCCGGCTGGAAAGCCTGACCCTGGGCGACAACCCGCTGCGCCAACTGCCCGATGACCTCGCCCGCTGCACCGGCTTGCGCGAACTCAATCTCGCCAATCTACCGCAACTGGCTTTCGCCCAGGTCTGGCCGCTGATCACCCAACTGACAGCGCTGGAAAAACTGTCGCTGTACCAGAACCCCATTGATGGCTTGCCGGACAACATCGGCCAGCTTGGGCAACTGCGCATATTGCGTCTGTTCGCTTGTCGCATCAAGCACCTGCCAGCCAGCCTGGCGCACCTTGAGCGACTTGTAGAACTGGATTTGCGCGCCAATCAGCTGACCGAATTCCCCTTTGCGAAGAAGAATTTTCCCGTGTTACGTCGGCTCGATCTGAGCTTCAACCCCATGGACGGGGGATGTATTCACAGCTGACCGTGCGGCAACATATTGCCCAGACTCTCCCAAAATCTCACCCTCATGAAGGCGAGCAAACCATGCATACAAGACTACTGTTGATCATTCTGGCGCTGGCTGGCGCCCTGTTTTCGGCGGGGGCCATGGCCTACGATAACTGCGATAGCCTGAGATACAACGACCGCGCCTATCAGGCATGTGTCAACAACGCCTATGGCGGAAATTCCAGAATGACGCCCTCCACGATACCGATTTATGGGCCTAGCGAGGAAGAACAGGAAGCCGAGCGCAAGCGACTGCAGCGGGAAGCGGATGCGCAACGGGAAGTGCAGCGAGCATTCGATGCGAAGCGCAGTCAGGATCGGGAAGCCAAGGCACTGAAGGAAGTCCTTGAGACTGAGCGAATCTACGGCACTCCAAGACAGCGGGAAATTGCTTATGACGAGGCCAGGAAGCTCTACAAAAGCGCTATGGTTTTACAGGATCTGGGCAAGGACAAAATGGCGGAAAGCGATTTGAGAGATGCCGAGAAGCGCATGGAGAAAGCCGTCATCGACCACCCGCACGATTACGGGCTCATCATCGAAGCGCTTGGCGAATCCTTGCGAAGACAGGGGCGATATGACGAGGCGGTTCCGGTACTCGAGCGGGCGTTGGGCGAACGCAAATTCCGATTCCACTCTTCGCATCCTGAGCTTGGGGATGTACTGATTTCCCTGGGCAAGACCTACACCGCGCTGGGTCGTTACAACGACGCAGAACCCCTTCTGGTCAGAGCACTGGCCATACGGCAAAAGGCCTTTGGCAAAACCAGCAGCGATGCCGGTTATGTTCATAACTCGTTGGCCATCCTGTACGCCAAACAGAAGCGATTTGATGATGCCGAATCGAACTTCAAGGACGCGATCGCCCTGCACAGCCAACACCAGGGCAAGGCGCACGATCACACGGTCAGATCCATGCAAGCATTGGCCGCTCTGTACCGTGATGCGGGGCGAGACAGCGATGCGGACAGGCTGGATGAGGACATCAGGGCGTTGTCCAAAAGCCCGCAATACACCTCAAAAGCCCCACCACCCACCGAAGAAGAAAACCTGACCCGGGCTATTAACCTCGGCAATCAAGGAATGGCGCTTTATGCAGCAGGAAAATACCAGGAGGCCATAGCAATATTCCGGGACGCCTTGAAGCTCAGACAAGGCATTGCCAACAATCCTTCTAGGAATAAAGAACCCCTTGAGATTAACTATTTCAACCTGGGGATGAGCCTTTTGAGCGCAAAGGAATATGCCGAAGCCGAATCCATGCTCAAGCAGGCGCTGGCGCTCAGGGATAACGAACCCGCACTCAAGCCGAAGTTGGCCTTTTTTGGCTCAGCCGAGGAGCGCCTGATGCGCAATCTGGACGCGTTGGCAGCGCTGCATACACGTCAACAGAAGCACTTCCAAGCTGAACCCTACTTACGCCGCATAGTTGAGTTGCAGGAAAAGACGCGTGGCGCGGAACACCTGGAAACCCTCGCCAGCCTCAAAGCCCTTGCAGAAAACCTTTCCGCACAAGGCAGTGACAAGGAAGCCGCCCTGCATTGGCAACGCACGGTTGCCCTGGCGGAAAAACTGCCTGCCGCACAAAACCAGTTACCCGATTTGCGGGAGAAACTGCTCACCGCTTACTACCGTTCTGGCGCCTTTCCCAAAGAAGCCGAGGCACTGGAGATACAGGTTGACTGGGAGAAGCCCTGGATACGACTGGCTCAGGCTGCCAGCGCTGCTTACAAGGCCAGACAGTATGAGGAAGCCATCAGCCAGGGTCAGAAAGCATTGGACTTTGCCCAAAAACACAGCGGTGCCAGCGAAAACCGTGTGGGCATCAGCCAGAACAATCTGGCCGTCTATTACTGGGCAACAAAACAGTACGATCAGGCCGAGGCCCTTTACAAAAAATCCTTGGACACTTATGCAAGAGTCAGTGGAGCTGACAGCCCCTCGCTGATTCTCCCGCTACGCGAATTGGGCTCGCTCTACCACCTGCAACGTCGTTTTGATGAAGCAGAATCGATCTACCGCCGACTGCTTTTACTGCAAGAGAAGAGACATGGCCTGGAACATGTTGATGTGGCCCAAACCCTGAGCAAACTCGCCCGTATCCTTGACCGAAAAAAGCAATACGCCGAGGCAGAGCCGCTCTTTACGCGCGCATTGGCCATTGTCGACAAGCGGGGAAAACCCGACGATGAAGAGGAATTGCTCTTGGATATTCTGCCCGGGCTGGCCAGGGCTTACCGGAACACCGGTCGCGATGAAGAAGCTAGGCGAGTGGAACAACGCTACGAAAAACTGTGAGAGCAAATCATGAAGGGTGACCTTTCCGCCCCCTTCCAACAGGGGTGGCACCTGAAACTTGCCTTATCGTTATGACTTCAAACCTGCAACGCCTCGCCCTCCTCCTAATCACGACGCTGGCGTTCAGCGCCCCATCGATACGCGCCACCGGTCCGACTTAGCGCGTCGGCTTGCCCCAGATGCTGGCGGCGGCGAAATGACCGTCCTTGGCGTCGGCATCACCGCGCCAACGCCGGCTACTGCCATGCCGGACGACTTCGTGGCCGAGGGTCTGACGGTCGAAGGCCAAGGCATAGGGTGCCGGTCCGATCTTGACCCAAACCTGCAAAGGGCAACCGCCGGTGCCACACAGTTGGCCGCTGGCCAGGATGTTGTAATCCACCAGCCAGTCAGGCGCAGCCTGGGCGCTCAGGTCGACCGGTTTAAACAAGCCCGTGGCCTGGTCAACTTGCCGGGCGTCGATGCCGACCTCGGCCATTTGCCGCACCTCGGCAGGCACTTACGGCGCACGCTCGCCCTGACAGGCTGCCAGCAAGACAAGCAGCAGAAGACTCGCAATCCGCATGACCATGGCCTTAGGACTTGCCATAAGGCTTTGCCACAAAGCGGATGCGCTTGAGGTGGTTGCCATCCCACACAAACCACGAAATACCGCGCTGCATCGGGTCTTCGTTGATGCCACCGACCACCACCAACAAGCGGCTGTCGGGACGGATGTGGACGGCATGAATACCCCCTTCGTAGAGCGATTCCTCGACGTATTCATGCTCGGTAGAGGCCAGATTTGCAGGATGAAAAACCTGCCCGGATTTCACATCGATGATGGCCCACTGAAAGCAGGCAGTGCCGCAGCCCCAACTGGTCAGTCGGTACTGGCCGGCAAAGTTCACGCCCTTTGCAGCCGCCTCACGCAGTTCGGTGCGAAACAGCCAGGAACGCTTGTCCGCACGCACCGTGGGTTGAGCAGGTTTGCCGGTATAGACCGGCACGGCGTAGTCCTTGAAACGCGGCGCATCCGCTGGAATATCGGCACGCACGATGGTGTGCGGATCTGCATCACGCGCAGCACTCACCGGAGAGGCCAGGCCCATCAATATGCCGCCCCCCACCGCAAGCAGGGCCAGAACACGGACGAACAATCGGACAGAACTCATAGCTTCACCTCGAACTCGTTTAGGGGTTCACGGCCCAAGGTGACTTTCACAAAGGGAACTCGACTTTACACCTTGGACAGCCGGGCAGACCCTTGTGATTGTAGGTATTGGCACCACCACCGACATCCCCCGTTTGAGGGGGGGTGGGTAGGCAGTTTGTGCAGACAGTCCGATCCAGCAGACTGGCCAAAAACGACAGGCTAAGCCACCTTGGCCCAACCCTGACTGCAACTGCACACCTGCCTGTCAAGAAATAATCTTTGATACAGCATGTCTGTAAGGCTGCATTCTGTTTTGGGGCGTGTTCCAAAGGAGTGCCTATATTTTTCTAGCCGACGGATTAGGGTCGGCAAGAGTCGGCGAGTTCTTCGTGGAAGCGCTCGTCTCCGGGGTTTCCGCAAAGCCGCCACTCAGATTGAATTGAGCGGTAAATCTGGATGTCGGCTTTGGCCGACCAGCAGCCCGACAAGCAACTGGGCTGAACGGCAGGTATCTGATGAGTTACCCGACGTTGAAACGCATCTGTTTTTGGAGGGAACTACGTCCGCTGATGGTCAATGGGAGGTGCCCACTTTGACGAATTGGTCGCCAAAAAGCTGCCGGTCGACCCAGGTTGTCAATGCCCGGTATGGAGGAGGCATATCGCAGATGGCTACTACCGGTAATGGCCTGCTTGAGCCCGGCAACATCTCCGCCTATCAACGTTCAAAAATGAAGGTCCGCAATGTGGAGCTGGCTATTTCAGTTGGGCAGCGTTAGCAGCCATTCGAGGGCGTGGTCCAGTGGGCTATCCCCACTTTCGCTACACACTGTGCTTGCTTACACTAATGGCCATGATTTTTCCGCGACTATTAGCGCTTTCAAGCGATGACTTCGATGCACAGTCCTTACCCGAGGATGTGACACATTGCAATGTTTCTATCACTGCAAAGATTGGCCCCTCAGATTGCGACGGCGGAGACTACTTTCATTTTTCCGCAGTCACTCCCAGTGCTTTTGCAGAGTCACATATCTTCGGATGGGGGCGCGGAATTCTTATCATCGAATCTTTTTCATGGGCAAACATTGAGCGGGCTGTCCATCGCCTTCTTGCTCATGCTGCACGCGAGACGTGGCAAGAGGTGGCTCTTGTGCTCAACAAAGAGTTGCTTTGGGAATTCGACAATTGCCAGAAGCAATGAGTGCAAAGCAGCGTTAGCAGCCAGTCGCCGAGCACAACGAAATTGATCCGATTTCTCGGAAGCAGTCATTGGCGGTGCAGGTCCAATTTCCTGATTTGCTCACCGCCACACCTCTTAAGCCAGCAAATGCTATTTTGCTGAGCCCTTGACGCCGACGAGTTCGACGACGACCCGGCGGTTGGGCAACAGGCATTCTTCCAATTCAGCCTGTTTTTTGAACTGGGCCTTGCAGGCAAGTACCTGATCGGTGTCGCCTTTGGCATCGATGCTCACTTTAGATACCGTCAAGCCCTGAGCTGCCAGCAGGTTGCGCACGGTATTCACCCGTTTTTGCGATAGCTGTTGGTTGTAGTCTTGCTTGCCGGTGCTGTTGAGCCGGTCGGCGTGCCCCACCAGCACCAGCGACTCAATGTGGATGCCCTCGAGCTTGACCCGGGCCACTAACTGGTCAAGTTCAGCCAGCGTGGCTGGGCGGATATGGTCGGGCGTGTATTTGTCAAAGTCAAACAGCACACGTGCCGCCAGCGTTAGGCGCTGGGGCTGTGGCGCGGGCAACGGTGCTGGCGGCACCACTATGGCGGCCCTGGGTGCCTCGGGCGGGGGCGCACACGCGGCCACCAATTCGTCGGCTTGTGCCACCAGATCTTCGGCAATTTGCACATAGGGTTTTGCGTGTCGCCACTGCTGCTGGTTGAACTCATTGCCCGCATGCACCAATTCCACCTCAGCACACGAAACCTGGGGCCAAGCACATTTGAAACCACTGTGCTTTTTCAGCGCCTCGGTGCGTTCCCACAGGTCCGGGCGCAGGCGCGCTGCGTTGTTGACCAGCGGGGTGTCCATGGGCAGGGGGCGCACCTTGTTTTCCAGCGCGAGGATGAGTTTTTCCGACTCGGTCATCGCCTCCTGCGGGAAAGCGCTGCGGTCGTTGCGGGTGTATTCGTGCAGAGACACGTCGAGCCAGCACTGCGCTTTGCTCAGGTGGTAGTCACGCACAGGCACACCGTGCTCGTTGAGCTGGTGAATGCGCCCCTGCAGCGCCCCGTAAGCTTGGTGGTCGGCGTGGATGGCCATATCCGAAATGCGCTCGGATTCAGGCGTGAGCTGGGTTTGCGCCATGGTCAGCGGCGCCGTCAGCAACAGACACAAGGTGCCAACAAGGGAAAAACGTGAGGTGTTCAGCATAGGAATACTCCGAAAGGAATTCAGCGGTCGAGCGCGCGGTTGATGTTTTTGTTGCCGCCGGCAAACAAGTTTTGGTCGAACTTGAAGCGCAGGCGCAGAAAGGCACCTTCGCGGGTGTACTCGTAACCGGCCAGGTCGCGGTCAGCCGCAAAGCCCGTGTGGTTGTAGCCCACCGAGAGCCACAGGTTTTGTTGCACCAGGTAGCCGGCCTCTACACCCATTGCATGCTGCTGCGCGCCGTACTGCCCCACCTGCATGGCGGCCATGAGCCCGAGGTCCCAGTTTTCGGTGATGTCATAAACCACCCGGCCCGAGTACAACTGGGCTGAGAAGCTGTCAGAAACACCGTTCTCAAACCGGTCCTGCTGCCATTTGGCGGCAAAGCGGCCATTGATCCACCAGGGGCGCGAAGGGTGGTAATCCGAATGCAGCGAGATGATGTGCGCGTTGCTGCTGAGTGGCCCCACGGCGGGGTTGCTGGCGTCCTGCTCCGTCTTGTACTCGTACTTAGCCAGTGCATTCACCCGGTTGGTGTCGGTATCCCGGTAGGCCGCGCCGACCTGAATGCGGTCCTGCAGCACACCGCCACCCACTTGATAATCGGTCTTAAGCAGGTAGTTGCGTGCCAGAAACGTCCAGTCGCGGTTGATCTTGCGCGCTGCCATTACCTGCCACAGCGTGGTGTTGAAGGCTTCGTTGGCGGCAGTGCCGTCAATGTCGCCGCTGATGCGGTGCTCAAGCTTGGTGGAGCCACGCCACAGCGGGTGCGCCGTGTAGTCCAGTCCCACGGACGCTGCCTGGGTCGTCGGCGCAGCACCGGAGACCACCTGTGTCCACTCATAGGCCGTATTCAGGCGCAGTCCCGGCTCCAGGTCCCAACCGTTACGTACGCCCGAGGCCAGTTGTACGTCCTGGCCGCTTAGCGCGTCGCGGAGCCGGTATTCGCTAAAGAGCTGGGTGTCGCGCCAGTACGATGTATCGGCACCAAAAACCAGCGCGTTGGTGGTGCTGGCGTCGGTGCTTACCGCGTTAGGACTCGACAGCCCGGTCTGCTGCTCCGCCCGCGCATACAGGCGGGTGCGCTCGGCCACCAGGTAGTCGCCGCCCAGGGCGTAGCGGCGGCGCTCTTGTCCGGCCACATCGTTTTCAATTTCGCCGCCCAGCGTGAGGCGGTCGGTGGCCTTAAATCCCAGTCCGACGCGTACCGTGTCGCTGCGCAAGCCAAGGGTGCTGGCGCTGGTGGGTGTGGCAAGCAGGCCGCCATTTTGAATTTGCGGCAGGCCCGTGACCGGATCAATTGACTGGTTGCCGAAGCCCACTGCGCCGCCGCCCGATCCGGTGGCGATACTGCCGGTTAACCCCGTAGTCGCAGCGAAGGGCGAGGCGGCGCTGGTCACACTGGTGCCTTCGGTTTCCCGAATGGCGCGCAGTCCCACATCCAAGGTAAGGCTCTCACTCAATTTGAGTAGCGCACCCAGGTCGCCGGCGTCCCGGCGGGCCATGCCGGGGTTGCGGTCGTCGCTGCTCTGGGCCTGGGCGTAGAGCTTGACCGAATCCGTCAACTTCAGGGCGCCGCGCACCAGGGCTTCGGACTTGCCGCCGGTCAGCGGTGAGGCCAGGTTATTGAAGGTGGGGTCCGACTGGCCCACAAACACGCGCCCTTCGGTGCGCGCATCTTCGTGGGCCAGTTCCACCCGCCAGGCCTGGCCGGAGACATCTCCGCTTTTGCCGCTCATACCCGGCAACGTGCTCTGGTTGATCGGGTTGGTGTTAACTTGGCCTTCGGTTTGCGCCACCTCCACCACCATGAGTGTGGATGGGGCGATGCGCCAGCTCAGGTTCGCGCTGGCAAGCCGACTGGCTGCATACGGGTTTTGGTCGTCCACCGCTGAGCCGCCGATCTCCAGTGACTCGTTGATGTGCAATTGCCCGTCAGCACCCACCACCCAGAAGGCATCCCCCCCCTGGTCTACCTCGTAGGTCACGCGCAGGGACACCGGGTTGAGGCTAGGGTCCAGCGACGGCAGGAACTGGTTGAGCACAATGCGCCCGCTAAAGGGTTCAAAGGTGTAGTCGGCCAGCGGCGCCAACGCCCGCGTGCTGAGAATACGCGCTGGCGCATTGCGGTCACGCACCACCACTTCCACTTTTTCAGAGCCCACCACGGCACCGCCGTTGCGCAACCCGTAGGGGCCGCTGCCCTGGCTGGCAAATTCTTCGATGACCTGGCGCAAGGTGTCGTTGATCGCGAAAACATTGCCCGATCCGCTGTTGTTTTCGTAGTGCCAGCGCACGCCGGTGGCGCTGCGGTTGTAGGCGCCGAGGCTGCGCTGGCGCACCGACGCTACCGCACCAGCACCGCTGAGCTGGCTAAAGCCGTCGCCCGTCGCAAAGTCGCCGTACAGCAGGTAGCTTTTTTCCTTGTCCACGCGCACATACAGCGCGGTGGACGATTTGGCATCATCGCCATGCAGCGAAGCGTCGCCGTAGACCGGGTAAAACGCATCGGGCTGGATATTGGAGAGCAGGCGCGAACGCACCTCCTTGTCCGAGTCGTAGGCTGCGGTGAGCAAGTAGTCGCCCTTGACCACGCCCTTGAGAAAAAACGCGCTGCGCGCGCCCACGCCAACCTTGCCGTCGTCGGAGAGCTGGCTGAAATGGGCAATCTCGCGCTCAAAGCCGTCGTTGTTTCGCGCGGGGTTTAGAACGCTGCCACTGCCGCTGATGTTGATCACACCTTCAAGCAAGCCAGCGGCCACCATGCTCCGCATGTCGGGCACAAAACTCACCACACCGGACGCCTCTTGCGCACCCACCGTCACCCGCAGTTGCACGTCTTGCGGGTTCACCGGCGCCAGCAAGCGCAAGTGGGCCACACCCTGGCGCACTTCAAGCTGCACGCCCGCCGTGGTGCGGTCGGCGTCCCGCGCGCCGGGGCCAGCCTCGTCGGTCGCGGCACCGGGCAGCAGGAAGCGCCCACCGGTAGTCTCCAGTGTGGCAAATACGGAATTGGCCAGGGGCTTGCCGTCGGCGCCGAACACGCGCACGGTGACCGCCACAGCCGTTTGGCCGTCGGCAGGAATGCCGTTGGAGGCCACCTCGACCACCAAATGCGCAGCCTCGGCATTGACGCTGTAGTCCGCGCCCTGCGTTTGCCCTGCAAATACCGCACTGCGTTGTCCGGGTGCGCCGCCAACTGCATTGGCCAGCGGGTACAAAGGCTGCGTGTTTTGGGCCAAAGCCCCGTGGGGTAGAGAGGCCAGGACCGCCAGTGCCAGCATAGAGCGGCCTACGCAGTGTTGGTGAAAAGGCAAGGCACGCATGGCGAATGAATCGGATGTGGGCTTTTGATTAGCGTGCATCGCTGGCTCCCGTACGTGGCTGCACCAGCGGTTGATTCGCTCTGTCCGTGCCCTGCTGCGGGTAGCGCAATGACTTGCTCTTGAACTGCAGGCCCGGCCCTGTGCCAGGTCGCTCGGTCTCCACCGATCGCACCTCCCCTTGCGTGCGCCGCGCTTTTACCTGCTCGAGCACGTGGTTGGAGCAACTGCCCTCAATAAAGTCTGCCCGGTGCAGTTCGCCCTTCTTGAGGTCGATAAACAGGCTGTTGGCATCACCCAGGTTGCGGTTGCTGGTGGTGGTCAGGCGCGAGCCCTGTGGCAACGTGCTGGGGTCGGGCGCGATCACATGGCTGCGCGGCGAAACACCGCAGCGGCTGTATTTGCCCTCTACGTCGCTTACCACATAGTGCCCGTCTTCAAAGTACAGGCGCACGCCGGGTATGCCCAGCTCCTCGGGGTCCTGCACGTGGTTGTTGTTGCAGTCCACAAAGATCTTGCCCAGCACGCAGGCTTCGTCGGTGAATACGCCGCCGGTCACCTCCACTTTGTGCTGGCCTTCGTTGGAGGCCACGCTGTTGGCCACCGGCAGCAAAGTCGTGGCATTTAGGCAGCCTCCCGCCGTGGAGCAGCCATAGGCAATGGCGGTATTGATGCCGTTGCCCTGCTGTGCGCCCACGCCCACACGCACGCGGTACTGCAGCTTGATGACCTGCGGCGCCGTACTGGTGGTGTTGGTGGAGCCGCGCAGCATGCCCACGTTAAAGCCCAGCACCGGACCCAGTCCGCCCAGCGGATCAGCCGCTGCCACGCCATTGACCTGCACCGTGCCCGGCACCAGCGTAAATCCTGCTGGCAGACGGTCGCGTACGGTCACCAGCGGTAGCACGCCGGACGAATTGAGTCGCACCTCTATGGTGTAACGCACGGTGTCACCCACTTCGACGATGCGCTTGTCACCGGTCTTGCTCAGCACAAAGCCGTTGGCTGACAAGGGGTCCAGCGGAATATGGTTGTTAACCACATTGGCCGATGTGCCCGCCGTAATATTTAAGTTGAAGTAGTACTGCGTGCTGCCCTGGTTGGTGCCGTTTAACGCCGCAGTACTGGCAGGGCATGCAGACGCGGTATGGGGTGTCGCTGCAGTGGTCGGCGCGCTGGCGCTGGACTGCACCGACGCCGGGTCGGGCAGGTTCGCCACCGTCAGCGTGCTGGTGCACACTGGAATCAGGTTGGACGGCTGGGTGGAATAACCACTTGGGTAGGTCGTAATGGCCAGGCTGTAAGTGCCCGAAGGCGCCGTTGGATTCAGCAAGAACTGGTAGAGGCCATCGGCGCCCGTGGTGACGGCGGCGGTGCCACCTACCAAGTGACTGGCTGGGTTGAAGCCGCCTGGGCCGGTAATAGTCACCACCGCGCCGGCAATGGGCTGGCGCGTGACCGCGTCATACACCACACCGGCTGGGTCCAGCGGGAGGCTTTGCTCCACGGTGGTTGTTCCCGAGGTGAATGTCAGGTTGGACAAGGTGCCATCCGTTACCACGGCACCCGCTGGGTTGGCCCCGGAACGAATGCCTGTGCCAAGGTTGGTAGTGCCTGTTGTCGTGCCGCTCGCAAAGGAAGTACCTTGCTCATTGGGTACGGCGCGCCCCCAGATGAGGTTGGTGGTGGGATGACGGAATTGGATTTTGTAGCCAGAACCCGGCGCCAGGCTGGTGAAAGAATAGCTGCCGTCGCTGCCCGTGGTGGTGGTGGCCACCAGCACGCCATTGAGTAGCAGTTCTACCTTCCAGTCCGATTGGGGCGAGTCATTGGCGCTAACACCGCTGAATACCCGATCGTGGTCCTTGTCCAGCCAAACACGCCCGCGTACACCGGCCACTGTGGCTACCGCTACCGGGTCGGTAGCGGTGTTGTTGCCCGTCAATCCAGGCGGCTCACCACCGCCGGAGATGACCGCGGTGTTAGTCAGAATCTGTCCTTCCAGGCCGGAGGCTACTGCCACCCGTGCGGTGATGACCTGCCCAGTTGAGGCGGCGCCAATCACTGACGCGCTGGTGCAGGTGAAGCTGCTGGCCCCCACAGCGCCCGCACAGGTCCAGCCACTGCCCGTGGGAGTTTCAGCGACTGTCATTCCGGTGGGCAGCGTATCTACAACGGTGATGGTGCCGCTGGTAGCCACACTGCCTACGTTGCTGGGCGTAATGGTGAAATACCCCGTAGAACTACCGGCTGCAAAGTTGGTTGGGCTATGGGTTTTGGCGATTGCCAGGTCCGGGGCCGGCCCAGGCACTTCGGCAAAATCGTTGTTGGCGGACACGGTATTGGCACCTGCAAGGTTGATGGCTGCAATGGCGCTGGGCGTGGTGCCTTGGGCGGTTGCTGTGCCCCCCGTACTGCCGGCGGTGGTGATGCCGTTGTTGGTGCCTGTGGTTTGGGTGGGCTGCGTCACGGTGTAGCCGGCGCCATTGGACTCGGGCAGCGCGGTAAAGCTATAGCGGCCATCGCTACCCGTGGTGGTGGTGCGCGTCACGGCATTTCCGTTGGCATCGGTCCCGGTCAGGTTCAGCGTCTGGATGGCGAGTCCATAGTCTGGGCCATCCAAAGTACCGCTGTTGTTGTAGTCCAGGAACACTCGACCCGACAGGGTACGACCGTTGGGGATCTCCGCAAAGTTGTTGCCGGTGGCGCTGGCGTTGGGTGGCAGGGTGATGCGCGTGCTTCCCCCAATCGTACTGGGCACCGTGGTCACACCCGTTGCGTTGCCCGGCGTACCGCCGTTGGGCACCGCGCCCGCGGTGGTGATACCGTTGGAAGAGCCGCTAGGCTGGGTTGGCTCACGCACCGCGTAGTTTCCCGGTGCTAGGCCGGTAAAGCTGTAATTGCCCGAAGCGTCGGTAGTCGTGGTGGTCACCACAGCGCCGGCATTGTCCAACAACTCCACGGAAACGCCACTGATGCCCGTATCTGCGCCGTTTTGCACCCCATTATTGTTTTGGTCCAGAAACACCGTGCCTGAAATACTGGAGGGAATAATCTCGGCAAAGTTGTTGTTCGGTGACCCACTGACGGAGCCGCCGCCTCCACCGCCCAGCACGATATTTGCGACCTGGCTGGATGTGGCGCTGGGGTTGGAGGCCGTGCCCGCGGTACCCGTGCTGCCCGACACTGACGTAATGCTGCCTGCCGTGGTGGTGCCGTTGAGGGTGCTCAAGGGCTGCGTAGGCTGGCAAACCGAGTAGGTGCCCGCAGCAAGACCGGAAAAGGTGTAGTTGCCCATCGCGTCGGTGGTGGCCGGATTGGTCAGCCCCACTTGCGTGACCAGTGCCCCGGCACAGGTGGCGCCGCTGCGCAATTCAATCGACACACCGCTAATGGGTGTGTCAGTGGCAGGCTCAAACGTGCCGTTGGGCGTGACATTGTTGTCCTTGAATACTTTGCCCGCAACATAGCCCAGGGTGCTGATCGTCAAGCCGGCGTTGGCGGGCTGCTGGTTGTTGCCAAAGTTGGTCACCAGTGCGCCGGCCGGAATGTTGTTGGTGTAGTCCCCTGCCGTGGTGCCGGTTACATCCACGCTGATCGTGCAGCCACCCGCAGGCACTTGCGCCCCATTGGCATAGCTGATGGTGCCCGCCCCCGCTGCGGCAGTAACGGCGCCCGGGCACGTTTTGACCACATTGGGTGTGGCTGCCACCACGATATTGCCCGGCGCCGTGGGCAAGGTGTCGGTGAAGAGGGCGCTGAGCGTCACCGCGCTGGCGTTGCTGTTGCCCAGAAAGATAGTCAGTGTGGATGTGCCACTGGGCGCAATGACCGTTGGCGAAAACTGCTTGCCTACAGTAGGCGGGGTCGAGACTACCACCTGGGCACTGGTGGGCTCTTCGTTGGTCACGCCCTCGAAGGACGTCACTCCACCGGTTGCAATGGTGTTGGTGTACGAGCCCGAAATATTGCTCAACACATTCACGGTTACCGTGCAATTACTGTTGGCGGCCAATATGGCGCCGCTCAGTCGCACGGAGGTGCCCGATGCAGTGGCGGTTACTACCCCGCTAGTGCACGTGGTGCTGGCACCCGGGGTGGTGCCCACCACCAGATTGGCGGGCAGCGTATCGGCAAAGGCTACCTGCGTCAAGGCGGCAGCGTTCGGGTTTTCAAGCCGTATCGTCATCACCGCCGCTGCTCCCGGCGCCTTGGTGTCCGACCCGGTGGTAAACGGCGCGGGGTTGCCCGCATCCAGCGTCAGATTAGTAAAGGCTTTGTGCACTACCAGCGGCGCCTTGGCGCGCAGGGTGTCACTGGTGGGCTGCGAGTTGGTGACGCTGGTGCCGCCCACGGTAGCGCTAACGGCGCTAGCCCCAATGGTGTTGATGTAGTCGCCAGCGGCGGCTACATACACATCGATCTCGGCATAACATGACGCCGAAACGCCCCCTGATGCCGCCACAATGCTGGCGCCAGATACCTGCACGCTGCCGGTTGTGGGGGCAGAGACGGTAGCCCCCGTGCAGGTCGAGCTCGGGTTGGCGCCGCTGGGCACGGTCACGCCCACGGGCAGCGTGTCGGTAACCGACAGATTGGTCACCGGCTGGGCCGTGGGGTTGTAGAAAGTGATGCGCAGGCGTGAACGCGTACCGGGCTTGACCACATTGGGCGTGAACTGCTTAGCAATGCCGATGTTGCTTTGTGTGGTCAGACTGGTGCTAGCCTGCCCCGCGTTGGTCAGTCCCTGGTTGGTCTGAATACCGCCGGCGGGGATGTAGTTGGTGACGCCGCCCACTGCAGTGGAAGTGACATTGACCGTCACGGTGCACGCGGTGCTCGCCGCCAGGGTGGCGCCACTGAGTCGCAGCGAGGCCGCCCCTGCGGTGGCCGAGACCGTACCCGAAGGACAGGTGGTGCTGGCCGATGGCGACGGGGCAATGACCATGCCATTGGGAGCAGCCCCGGAGGTGCCATCCGCAGTAAAGTAATCCGTGAATCCCAAACCGGTAACCGGCACGGATCCGCCAGTCACGGTAATGGTCAACTGGCTGACTTGCCCTGGAAAGGTCAGCGTGCTGGGGCTGGTTGCTTTGGCCACCGTGAGTGTGGTCGGTGCCGTGAAGTTCAGTGTGCCCACCACGGCGGTCTGGCTGGCAACGCCCCCGTCGGCAGTGATGTTGCCTGCAGGAATGGTGTTGACCCAGTTGGCGCCACCCGTGGCGGTGACGTCAAATACCAAGTCACAGGTACCATTGCCTGCAATGCTGGCGCCCGACAGGTTTACGCTGCTAGCGCCAGCGGTAGCGGTGACCGTGGTGCTGCCGGCGCAGGTGGTGTAAGCGTTGGCCGGGTTGGCCACCACCATTCCGGTGGGCAGTGGGTCGGTGGCGGCCACGCCGGTCAGCGCAAGTGCACCGGCGTTCACCAGCCGCAGCGTGACGGTCGATCGCCCGCCCGAGGACACCGACGCGGCGTTGAAGGTCTTGGTGCAGGGCGAACCGGCGCTGCACAGTGCGGAGTTGAACGTGATGTTGGCATTCGCTGTGACCGGTCCCACGTTGGAAGCTGTCGCGCCATCGGCATATGTCTGCGAGCCGAGCACCGAGGCGGTGTTGGCGTAAGTGCCCGCCGGGGCAACCACGTCCACCTGCAAGTTGCAGGTGCCTGCCGCACCGGTTCCAGCGCCCGCGCGGGCAGGGACGGTCGCGCTATTCATTTGCACCGATGTGCTGCCTGCTACGGCCGTAATCGTCGGGCCACCGGTGCAGGTGGTGGCCGCGTTGGCGGGGCTGGCCACGCGCATCTGACCGCCGCCACTATTGGCCAACGGCAGGTTGTCACTAATGGCCACACTGGTAAGTGCATTGACCGACAGGTTACTCATCGTGATAGTCATGCGCGTGATGGCACCCTCATTGAGAGGGCCCGCCGGGCTAAACGCCTTGGTGACGGCCAACACCGCGGCCGTATTGGCCGTCACGTTGTTGGACGCGCCGCCATTGCAAACCGTGCCCGAAGAATGGCAGACCGAGCCCGCCAACAACTGGTTGGAGTAGGCCGAGTTGACCGCCGCAGCGGTCGATGTCATTGCCCAGAACGTCACAGTACAGCTTCCCGGTGTGGTGGCGTTGGTGCGCTGCGGGACCGTCTGAATGGTTAGGTTTGCCGTGGCAGAACCCAGGGCGCTAGCGGTACTGACCGTGCCGCAGCCGGCGGAGACACTGGGGGTGAAATTCACGCCGCCAATTGTTCCGGTCAGAAAAGTCTGGCTGTTGGCCAGGGCGTCGGCAATGGCCACATTGGACATGTCCGACGTACTCCAGTTCTGCACCGTCACCTGGTAGCGCACCGGGCCGCCCGCCGTGGCGTTGCTGGGTGTCGGGCCAGCTTTGCTGACGTTCAACGTGTCGTAAATGGTGACCGTCGCACTGCTGGCCTGGCTCACGATGGCAGGGTTGCCAACGTCCACGGCGCCTGCCGCTAAGGTATTGGTGAATGCCTGCGGCGTGTTGGTCGTTTGCAGGGCTCCGGTGAAATCAATCGTCACCGTGCAGCTCCCGTTGGCAGGGATGGTGCCGCCGGTTAATGAGACACCTTCGTTACTGGCGGTGATGGCGGTCGCGCCGCCGCAGGTTGTAGCCACGCCGGTCGTAGTTAGACCAAAGAGGCCCCCTGTAATGCCATCAATTGGGCTGTCAGTGAAATTGGCCGTCAGCGGTGCCGGTCCGCTGTTGGTGAGGGTCACCACAAACTGGCCGGTTTGCCCTGCGGCCAGCGACAGCGGCCCGGTTTTGGACACCGCCAACGGCGATTGCACCGTCATGCTTCGGGTAGCGTTGGCTGCCGCGGGCAGGCCCACATCGTTGCTGAACTCGGTGGATGCGTTGATGGTGTTAGTTTGGGTCCGGCTATAGGCGCCACCGGTGTGGTTAGCTTCTACCGCCACCGTGATAGTGCAGCTGCCGTTGGCGGCAACGGTTGCGCCGGTTGCACTAAGCGTAGTGTCACCGGAAGCCGGTGTGAACGTGGGTGCAATTCCGACGCCAGAACAGGTGGCCATGGCGGCAGGCGTTGCCGCAACCCTGATGATGCCTTGCGAAGCGCCGCCGGCATTGGGGTTGGCGGCCGCTGGAAATACGTCGGTGATGCCAATACCGGTCATGGCCACCGGGTTGGGGTTGGTGACGGTGATGGTCAGCGTGGTGCTGGCGCCGCCCAGCGTGAGGTTGGTGCTGGTCATGCTTTTGTTGATGCTGGGCTTGGTTAGTGCCCTCACGTTGATACTTTGGCTGACCGCGCCGGAGTTGGCTACTGCCGCGCCGTCGTTGCCGGTAACGGCCCCGTTGGCAACGGTGTAGGTGTAGGTGGCAGAGTTGCCTGTGCTGGTGCCCGCCGTAACCGGGATATCAACCACGCAGGTGCCATCGGTGGCGCCGAACTTGGCGGGGATGCTGCCGCCGACTAGGCTGACCGCCTGCGTGCCCGTTACCGCCGTCAAAGCGCCTATCCCCGCAGAAGTCGTGGCAGTGGCGGGGTCCGTGCAGGTGTAGCTCGGTGCGCCTGCCACCTTGAGGCCATTTGGCAAGGTTCCGGGCAAGGTGTTGGAGAAGCCGACACCGGTAATTGGGTTGATGCTATTGCTATTGGACAGCGTGATGCGCAGCGTGGTGGTTTCGCCTGGGTAGATGTCTGTGGGAGACCCGGTAGCCAAGGTCACCGATGCCCCCAAAGCCGCCCACGCCACTTGCGCGCCCGACAGCAATGCCACCGCGAACATGGCTTTGGTACCACCGCGCTTCAACCAATTCAAAACATTCATCGCACTATCCACATTATTAAGCGTCGAGCCAAGGGAAAAGCATGCACTCTTTAGGCTCTAGCCTTCGTCAAAATTGCGCAAGCTGCTATCATAAAAATAGCATTTTTGCTTTGAAACATTAACGCCCGAGCAGCGCACTGCCCGCGTTACAAATTGCATAACCAACCATTACACCACGCGAATATCACTGAGGCAGGCTAATGCGCCATGAAGCCGGAAAAAAATTGACACAAGGTTCCCAAAGTGCGCACAAATGCACAAGCCATGTAGCCCTTAAACCACACGCGCCAGGTCTTGCCGTGGGCAGTCGTTCTGCCCAACAACACGCATGCGCTCACCCCAGCGCTAGGCGGGTTGTGCTTTTCACTTCTTTCATCACTGTATAGTTCCGCGCTTCGTAGCCCAGGCCGTAGCCCTCATTGGTCAGGCACATCACCCGCGCCAGCACGGCCGTGGGCGACAGGGCCACCACCTCGGCCAGTTTGAGGATGGAAATGCGCCCGTCTTCTTGCAGGCAGCGCAGGATTTTGAGGTCAATGCGGTCCAGGTCGGACAAAGGGGTGTTCAGGGGGCCCCTTGTTTTCAGTGCAATAAGTGACGAGAGCGTTCGATTTGGTGGGGTCTGTCAAGCATGCTGAATAAATGTGGCCGTGTTGGAGGGAAAGCCGTCGTACCAACGAGCGAAGTCGTCTCTCAGCATCCAGTCCACGAGCGGCACCCGGACTTGCAGCAGCAGGTGAGCGCTGATTGGATTCCATCGCATTTGCTGCGACTTGGACATCCTCTTGTCAATCAGCTGGTTGACCGCTGATTCAATGAAAGAGCTGGAAATCCGTTTGCGTTTGGGCTTTGTTACTTGCGTTGGTCACTACCTACTGCTGACACATCGTCCATAAGGCTTCTGCAGGAATTCCAGGCGGCACTCCACACAATGGCTTCGGTGCACTTGCGTTCGGCGCGCCTCTGGTTCTCAAAGCCCAATTCAAGCGCGGTTGCATCAACCGCCGAGCAGCCCGATGCGGCCTAACCCTTCGCTCGCGCCTCAAATCAAACGTTGACGCTGTAAAAAAACTCCTGTGGAGGTGCCTCTGCGGCACCACCTACCGACCGCCAGCGAACGACTGCTTCCGGCGAAATCGAAGGTCAGCTTACGTCATTCCGGTGGAGTTCTGGGGATGCCGACCAATGTCAGCTGTTGGCCTG
>CAUJJV010000052.1 GCA_963205375.1 Pseudomonadota bacterium | reverse complement strand
TGCGACCGCTGTCGTCCACCCACAAGACCCCGTCCGGTGCGGCACTGAGTGTCACGTTCTCGCGCAGGTGCTGTCGGTGGATATGCTCCAGCGGGCGGCGCATGGCCTCATGGAATGTGGCATGGAACAGGTAGAGGTAGGGGTGCTGATGCTTCTGCTGAATCAAGGGGTTGCCATGCTGTGTTATGCCGCAAATACCTTGACGGCATCCACCAGACGCTGGGCCTGTTCGCCCATCCGGATGGCTGAGGCCATGCTTTCCTCGACCATCGCCGCATTTTTCTGGGTGACTGTATCGAGCTGGTTTACGGCTTGTCCCACCTGGGTGATACCGGCGGTCTGCTCTGCAGACGCTGCCGTGATTTCTGCGATCAGGTCGTTGACATTCCGGACCTGGGCGACCACTTCCGCAATGGTCTGTCCTGCGTCGGCCACCAGACGAGAACCGTTGTCCACCTTGCTGACCGAGTCCTCGATCAAGGCCTTGATTTCCCGGGCTGCCGCTGCCGATCTGCCCGCCAGGCTACGCACTTCGCTGGCTACCACGGCAAAGCCGCGACCTTGCTCACCGGCCCGTGCGGCTTCGACTGCGGCATTCAGGGCCAGGATATTGGTCTGGAAGGCGATGCCATCGATCACACTGATGATGTCGGCAATCCTGCGGCTGGAATCCGAAATCATGCCCATGGTGGCCACCACATTGGAGACGGCCTGACCACCCCGCGCCGCTGCCTCGGTCGTGGCCCCGGCCAGCTCGCTGGCTTTCTGCGCTGTTTCGGAGTTTTGCCGCACGGTGGCGGTGATTTCTTCCATGGCCGCTGCAGTTTGCTGAAGATTGGAGGCGGTCTGCTCGGTGCGGCTGGACAGGTCAATGTTGGCAGACGCAATTTCCATGCTGGCTTCCTGCACTCCGGATGCCTGCTCCAGTACATCTGCCAGCAGCGACTGCAGATTCAAGCCGGACTGGCTGATGGCACGTGCCACCATGCCGATGTCATCACAACGGTTCAGGTTCAGGTCTCTGGATGCCATGCCACAGGCGACCTGTTGCGCCACATGCAGGACCTTTCGCAACGGGGATGTGATCTGGGCTTCAATAAACAGATCTGCCGCCGCAACGCCCAGAACCACAGCCGTCGCCATGCCGGCCAGAGCGCCACCTTCCAGCCCGGACCATGCCAGTGCACCCACCAACCCTGTCGCGAGCAGCGCCAAGGGCAGACGAATTCGCCAGGCAGTTGGCAGCAGCTGCAGAGCGCTGGCCCACCGCATGAGCCCTGTGCGGACCACCAGGCCTCGGTGGAAGGCAAGTCCCTTTGCGGTGCCGCCGCGAAACCGCTGGTACAGCTTTTCCGCTGCGTCGATTTCTGTGCGGCTGGGTTTGGTGCGCACCGACAGATAGCCCTCCAGGCCGCCGTTGCGGCACATGGGGGCGGCGTTGGCACGGACCCAGTAAAAGTCTCCATTCTTGCGGCGGTTCTTGACCAGTGCAGTCCATGACTGGCCCGCTTTGAGCGTTTGCCACATGTCTGCAAAAGCTTCCACCGGCATGTCCGGATGGCGCACCAGGTTGTGCGGCTGCCCCATCAGCTCAGCCGATTCAAAGCCGCTGGTGCGGATGAATGCCGCGTTGGCATAGTTGATTTTGCTGGACGTGTCCGTGGCGGAGAGCAGTGTCTCCTCACCAGAGAATTGGTGTTCCCGCTGTGTCACGGGCTGGTTATTTCTCATCCAACGACTCCTGCGCTTGTTCCTGATCCTGCATGTGGCCTCCCACTCACCTTGCGGCGCAGCGGGATGGCTTAACGAGGCAGGGTCGGGGCCTCAGGAGTGGACAGCCGGCGTGGGGCCGGTCAATCAACTGGTTATGTTATGTCAGCTTCAATAGAGGGGGATCAATCCGTGTTGTCACCAAAGTGGCTATATAACCACATTGGCAGCGTGGATGATTTCGGCGGCGAGTTCGGCCAGCTTGCATCGGCGGGTGCGTGCCGCTTTTCGCAGCCAGTCGAACGCTGCTTCGCGCTGCAGGCGCTGCTGGATCATGGTGATTCCCACAGCGATGCTGATATCGCGTTCTGCGTTGAGTGCCGCCTGCAACTGCATTCGTGTAGTCCGCAAGTCCTGCAGTTCGTTGGCGCGGGCCAGGGCGGCTTCAATGGCGGGCAACATCTGGGCTACGTCCAGTGGCTTGACCAGGTAACCCAGGGCGCCTGCCTGGCTGGCCTGGTCGATCATGGCCTGCTCGCTGTAGGCACTGAACATGATGAACGGAATGTGGTCCAGTTCATGCAATCGCCTGGCCAGGAACAGACCGTCCTGGCCCTGCATGCGTACATCCAGAATGGCCAGGTCAGGGCGTGCACCACCCGCGAGCAGGATCTCGGCTTCTTCTGCAGATTCCGCCGCACTGATGCGGTACCCCGCCTGCTGCAGGCCCAGGGTCAGGGTGGAAATCACGAGCCGCTCATCGTCCACCAGCAGCAGGTGGGCTTTCGCCAGGTCAGGTCGGTGCATGCAGGTTTCCTGTTTCCAGTTTGATGACGGGGGGGGCCAGTTCCAGACGTGTCACGACGGTGCTCTCCTCCTGCTCCCAGTGCAGTTGCGCGCCGTCACGCGACATCAGCGACTCCACCAGTTTCAGGCCGGCATGGTGTTCGTTGCCGCTCATGTGGTGTGCTTTCAGGGTGCCCAGGTTGTAAATGCTCACCTGGATCGTTTCGGGGTGAGCACCTTTGCGGAGGGTCACGAAGACGTTGCCATGGGCTCTGTCGCGATGTTTTACGGCATTGACAATCAATTCATTCAGCACCAGTGCAATAGGAACGGCTTCCTTTTCGGCAATGACCCCTGGCATCCAATCGGGCGGGATGTCGACCCGGATCGAGGTTTGCCATACGGTTTGGATATCGCGGGCAATGGCGCTCGTCAGTTCGCACAGCCGTACCGTGTCAATCGATGTGCGCCCCTGCAGTCCATGCAGTGACGCGATGCTGCGGACCTGGGTGATGGCCTGGTTGGTGATGTCGGCCAGCTCCGGATGCGCTTGGGCGAACTGGTGCAGCATGCCCGAGATGCCCTGCAAACTGTTCTTGATGCGGTGGTGTACCTCGCGCACCAGGGCGTCGCGGTGGGCCGTTTCTTCTTCTGCCCGCTGCTCTTCCAGTTTCTGGCGGTACGAGATGTCGGTGTGTGTGATGACAACATGTGTAATGTCCCCCTGTGCGTTCTTGACAGCTGCACCGGTCACCCATTGCATGAAGACTTCGCCGTTCTTGCGCCGGTTCCAGAGCTCGGAGCTCCACGATCCGTCCCGCAGCCCTTGCGCCCATGCGTTTTCATAGAAGGCTGTGGGGTTGCGGTCCGAGCGCATGAATTCGGTGGTTTTACCCACGACTTCTTCGGGCGCATATCCCATGATGCGGCTAAAACTCTGGTTGGTTCGCAGGATGCGTCCTTCAGGGTCGGTGATGATCATGCCTTCCTGGCATTCGAAGGCCGTGGCGGCAATGCGCAAATCGATCTCCGACTGCATGCGTTCCCGGAAATACATCGCCAGCGACAAGCCCCAGCCACTGAGTACGGTGAGGAAAAACCAGCCATCGAGCAGGCGAACCTCTACTTGGTCGCTGGAAAAGAAGGCCACGTTTTTGTGGATGCCGAGCATGGCCGGAATGCTGACCAGACAGAGGAGGGCGATGACGCCATGTCTTCCCAAGCGCGCGGCAGCCCAGCCGAACAGTGGAAACAACCAATAGCCTTTGCGGGGAAAGGTGGGAAACACCTCGCCAAACCAGTCCAGAAAGATGACTTGCCCCACCAGCAGGGTTAGCCCCCCCAATCAGGAGAGCCTCGGGCCAAGAGGCTTTGTGTGCCACATGCACAGGCTTGGTCCGGCAAATCAGAATCAGCGGCGTGACCAGCATGATGCCCAGCCCGTCGCCCATGATCCAATAGAAGAAATTCACTCCCATGTTGTCTGTTGGGAGAAATCCGACGGTCGTCAGGCAGCTGACCCCCACCAGTGCACTGAGCGCGCTGGCGGGAAGTACCCCTTTCCAGAGCAGCCGGGCGTAGTCCCCGAGTGTCGTCAGGTGGTTGTTGAACCTGGCATCGCGTGCCAGCAGCGTATGGCTGAGCAATGCCGCAGCCGTGACGCCCAGGGCAGTCACCACGGCTGCGATAGCGGAAAGTCCGCTCCACAACTCGAATACCAGAGAACCTGCCAGTACCGCCCAGGCGTAGCTCCGTCCACCGAGAAGCAGCACGGCCAGTGCCAGTCCGCTGGGGGGCCAGAGCACACCCACCACGCCATCTGGCGAGAAATAGGTGAGAGCCAGCATGGCCAACACGGCATACGCAGCCGCAACGCTGAAATGCTGCAGTAAAAACAGAAAATTGCGCTTTGACTTCAAACCAGACTTTCAGCGTGAGTGCCTTGCCGAGTCTAACCTCGGGGACAATAGCAGCATGACAGAAGAAACCCACAAAAATGACGCGCTGCCACTGGGCGCACTGGCCGTTGAATCCCTCGACCTGGAAGCCCAGGGCGTAGCCCACCGCCCGGATGGCAAGGTGGTGTTTATCGACGGCGCCCTGCCTTTTGAGGTGGTGAGCGCGCAGATCCACCGCAGCAAGAACAGTTTCGAGAAAGGCACCCTGAGCGTCATCCACCGGGAATCGTCGCAACGGGTGCGGCCCCAGTGCCCGCATTTCGGCCTGCACGAAGGCGCGTGCGGTGGTTGCAAGATGCAGCATCTGCACGCGGGCGCGCAGGTGGCCGTCAAGCAGCGGGTGCTGGAAGACAACCTGTGGCACATCGGCAAGGTGAAGCCCG
>CAUJJV010000051.1 GCA_963205375.1 Pseudomonadota bacterium | reverse complement strand
TGATGCACGCAAGCTGAACAAGGACTCCGATTTCACGCCGTTCATGGCGCGGCAGGTAGAGCCCGAGGTGCGCAATGCAGCGATGAAGACGCTGTTCGCCGATCCGCATTTCAATGTGATGGATGGTCTGGACACCTATATCGACGACTATTCCAAACCGGACCCGCTCCCGCTTGCCATGCTGCGCCAGATGGCGAGCGCAAAGTTTCTCAATCTCTTTGATGAAGACCCCCCAGGCACCGCAATTGCCGCGCCGCGGGAAAGCTCGGATAAGCCGATGGACCAATCCGTGGCACAGTCCTCATCTTTGCCGCCTGCACCACCTACTGACCATGCCCACACTCATTTGCGATTGCAACCAGACGATGCCCCTCCAACCCAAGGCGCTGGGAGCGGCTCTGCATGAAGAGCTGACGCTGCATTCCACCCTGTGCCGCCGCGAGGCCGGTGCTTTCCAGAAAGCGCTGCAGTCTGGTGAAGACGTGGTGGTGGCCTGCACCCAGGAAGCGCGGCTCTTCAATGAGATTGCGCAGCAGACCGAAGGCGTGCCTGCTGTGCCCATCCGCTTCGTCAATATCCGCGAAACCGGTGGCTGGAGTCGGGATGCCGCGCAGGCCAGTCCAAAGATCGCAGCCCTGCTGGCACTGGCACATTTGCCCGACCCGGAGCCGGTCGCGACGGTGGACTTCAAGAGTGAAGGGCGCCTGCTGATCATCGGGCCACTGGACGCGGCCGAACACGCCGCCGAACTGGTGGCCGACGTGATGGACATCACGATCTTCAGCACGGGCGCGGGCAGCAACGGTGGCGCTCAGGAGCGCCGGTTTCCGGTGGTCTCCGGCCAGTTGCGAACGCTGTCGGGCTGGCTGGGTGCGTTTGAGGTGAACTGGACCCGAAGCAACCCGATCGACCTGGACCTGTGCACCCGCTGCAATGCCTGTGTGGCCGCCTGCCCGGAGGGAGCTATCGGGTTTGACTACCAAATTGATAGCGCTTTGTGCAAGTCCCACCGGGCCTGCGTCAAGGTTTGCGGTGTGGCCGGTGCGATTGACTTCACCCGCGAGCCGGATGCCCAGACCGACCGGTTTGATCTGGTGCTCGACTTGCGGGCCACTTCCGCGTTCACCCAGCATGCGCCGCCGCAGGGCTATTTCCGCTGGGACGGGAAGGACCAGCGTACGCTGCTCAACCTGCGGGCGCTGGTGGGGGAGTTCGAAAAGCCGAAGTTCTTTGCCTACAAGCAGAAGCTCTGTGCCCACAGCCGCAACGAAAAAACCGGTTGCAGTGCCTGTATCGATGTGTGTTCTGCTTCCGCCATCAGCAGCGAGCGGGATCGCCAGCAGATCAAGGTCAATCCCAACCTGTGTGTGGGATGTGGCGCCTGCACCACTGTCTGCCCCAGCGGGGCGCTGACTTACGCCTACCCGCGTGCCAGTGACCAGGGCGTGAAGCTCAAAACCCTGTTGACCACGTATGCCCGCGCTGGTGGCAAAGATGCCGCCGTGCTGCTGCACAGCCAAGAGGCGGGCGCGCGGTTGATTGGAGACCTGGGGCGCGCGGCGCGAGTGGATGCGGCAACTCACGGTGTACCGGCACGCGTGCTGCCTGTCGCGCTGTGGCACACCGCCTCGGTAGGGTTGGAGTTGTGGCTGTCTGCCGTGGCCTATGGTGCCTCGCAGGTGTGGATTCTCATGACCGGAGAGGAGGCTCCGCAATACCAGGAGGCGGTGCGTGCCCAGATGGACGTGGCCCAGGCCATCCTCCACGGCTTGGGCTACACGGGCGAGCATTTCCGCATTCTTCACGCCAGGGATGCGCGTGACCTGGCCACGCTGGATGCCCAGTTGCAGGCACCACCGGCCCAGTGCGTCACCCATCCGGGCGGATTTGCCATTCAGGCGGAAAAGCGCGCCACGCTGGATCTGGCGATCGACCATCTGGTGGCGCAGTCCAGGGTGCAACCCGCGCTGATTCCCCTGCCCAGCGGGTCTCCACTGGGTGCGCTGGCGCTGGACAAGGACCGCTGCACCATGTGCCTGAGCTGCATCAACGCCTGTCCTGCAGCAGCGTTGCAGGACAACCCGCTGGCGCCGCAACTCAAGTTCATTGAAAAGAATTGTGTGCAGTGCGGGTTGTGCGTCAAGACCTGCCCCGAGAAAGCACTGGCCCTGGTGCCGCAGCTGCGTCTGGGTGCACAGCGCAAGGAACCGGTCGTCATCAACGAGATGCAACCCTACACCTGCATCCGCTGTGGAAAGCCTTTTGGAACCCTGAAGGCCATCGAGGCCATGCTGGGGAAACTGGCAGGGCACAGCATGTTCCAGGGTGCTGCCGCCGACCGACTCAAGATGTGCGGTGACTGCCGGGTGATCGACCTGTACACCGACCCCAATGAAGTCCGCATTACCGACCTGTAAAGAATGACCATGACATCCGCATCCATGTCCCCACCTTCCGACGCTTCATGGGACGAAGAGACCGCCCGCGCCGAGTTGTACGGACTCCTGTCGCGTCTGTACTATGCCCCGCCGGATGCCGATCTGATGGCCCAGCTGCGTGTTGCGGTGACAGAAGCTCCTGCGTCCGGCGGCTTTCTGGAGGAACCCTGGCGCGCCTTGGTGGCGGCTGCGCGCGATATTCTTCCCCAATCCGTTGCCGATGAATACGAACTGCTGTTCGGCGGCGTGGGCAAGCCCGAGGTCTACCTCTATGGTTCGCATTACCTGAGTGGTTTTTTGAACGAAAAGCCACTGGCCCACCTGCGTACCACCCTGGCTGAGTTGGGCCTGGAACGTGACCCGTCCATGCCGGAAACCGAGGACCACTTTGCCTACCTGTGCGAGGTCATGCGCTACCTGATTGCCGGAGACGATGTGGCCGTAGCCAATTTGACACACCAGCGCGATTTTTTTGCACAGCACATGCAGCCCTGGGCGGTAGCGATGTGCGATGCAATTGCGGGGCATTCCCAGGCCAGGTTCTATGCCGCGCTGGCAGAGCTGACGCGGGCGTTTCTGGAGGTGGAGTCTCAGGGGTTTGACATGCTGGTGTGAGGGTGCGGGTTAGCAACACTTGCCGAAACGTCAGGAGATTGTTAGGCTCTGGCGCATACACTACATCCTATGCATGTTCATGCCTAGGTGAATAAGGAGACCCACCATGAGTCAACCCAAAAACGGTTTGTCCCGCCGCACCCTGTTTGCCGGTGCAGGCACCGCAGGTGCTGTGGCTGCCGTAGCCGGACTGGCGGCGGCCACGTCCGGAACGACCCCGCAGGCCCTGCCGGAGCTGGTCAAGCCAGCGCCTGAAAAAGGTGGCGGTTACAGCCTGAGCGAACACGTCAAGCGCTACTACGGCACCGCCCGCGTTTAAGTTCTTTTCCATTCCCTCAACGGAGAGCCGCATGCTGCTCACGAAAAAATCCCCAGCCCATCAGGGTGAGTCGGCCCAACGCACTGGATCGACACGTTTTGTACAAAGTCTCTCGCGTGGCCTGTCCAACGCATTGCCCATCATGGATCGCCGGGTTTTCCTGCGTCGGTCCGGCCTGGGCGTGGGTGTTGGCCTGGCCGCGAGCCAGCTGACGCTGGTCAAAAAGTCCCAGGCTGCGTCTGCCGCAGCGGGGGACGGGTCTGGCAAGATTGAAGTCAAACGCACCGTCTGCACGCACTGCTCGGTGGGTTGCGCGGTGGACGCTGTCGTACAAAACGGCGTGTGGGTCCGTCAGGAACCGGTGTTTGATTCTCCTATCAACCTCGGTGCGCATTGCGCCAAGGGTGCTGCGCTGCGTGAGCACGGCCATGGCGAATTCCGGCTGCGTTATCCCATGAAGCTGGTCAATGGCAAATACGAGCGCATCAGCTGGGATACTGCACTGGACGAGATTTCGGCCCGCATGCTTGCGCTGCGCAAGGAGTCCGGCCCCGATTCGCTGTATGTCGTGGGCTCCTCCAAGCACAATAACGAGCAGGCCTATCTGCTGCGCAAATGGATGAGCTTCTGGGGTAGCAACAACTGCGATCACCAGGCCCGTATTTGTCACTCCACCACGGTAGCGGGTGTGGCCAATACCTGGGGTTATGGCGCCATGACCAATTCGTACAACGACATGCAGAACAGCAAGTGCGCGTTGTACATCGGCTCCAATGCGGCGGAAGCCCACCCGGTCAGCCTGCTGCACATGCTGCATGCCAAGGAAACCGGTTGCAAGATGATCGTGGTCGATCCTCGTTTCACGCGTACGGCGGCCAAGGCCGACGAATACATCCGTATCCGGTCCGGTTCGGACATTCCGTTTCTGTTCGGAATGATTTATCACATCTTCAAGAACGGGTGGGAAGACAAAAAGTACATCCAAGACCGTGTGTACGGCATGGACAAGCTCAAGGAAGAGGTCATGTCCAAGTGGACACCGGACAAGGTCGAAGAGGCCTGCGGTGTACCTGAGGCGCGTGTTCTGATGGCCGCGGAGATGATGGCCAAGAACCGCCCCTCCACCATTGTCTGGTGTATGGGCCAAACCCAGCACACTATCGGCAATGCCATCGTCCGTGCCTCCTGCATCCTTCAGCTGGTGTTGGGCAATGTGGGAGTTTCCGGTGGCGGCACCAACATCTTCCGTGGGCACGACAACGTACAGGGCGCCACCGATGTGGGCCCCAACCCCGACTCCCTGCCGGGCTACTATGGACTGGCTGAAGGCTCGTGGAAGCACTTTGCCAAGACCTGGGGCGTGGAGTTTGACTGGATCAAGGGTCGTTACGCGTCTCCTGCCATGATGGGCAAATCCGGAATCACCGTGTCGCGCTGGATTGATGGCGTGATGGAGAAGAACGAGCTGATTGACCAGGACTCGAACCTGCGGGGTCTGTTCTTCTGGGGGCATGCTCCCAATTCGCAGACCCGCGGTCTGGAAATGAAGCGTGCCATGGACATGCTGGATCTGCTGGTGGTCGTGGACCCCTATCCATCAGCCACCGCAGCGATGGCCGCCATGCCCGGCAAGCCGGAAGATCTCAACCCCAACCGGGCGGTGTACCTGCTGCCGGCTGCTACCCAGTTTGAAACCAGTGGCTCGTGTACGGCATCCAACCGTTCCATTCAGTGGCGCGAAAAAGTCATTGAACCGCTGTGGGAAAGCCGCAGCGACCACATGATCATGCAGCAGTTCGCAGACAGGCTGGGGTTCGGCAAGGAATTGTCCAAGAACTACAAGATGCAGAAGGTCAAGGGGTTGGATGAGCCCATGCCGGAAGACATCCTGCGCGAGATCAACCGCTCGGTCTGGACCATTGGCTACACCGGACAGACGCCGGAGCGGCTCAAAGCGCACATGCGCAACATGCACCTGTTTGACGTCAAAACCCTGCGTGCCAAGTCCGGTGTGGACAAGGAAACCGGATATGACATGAGTGGCGATTATTTCGGTCTGCCCTGGCCTTGCTGGGGTACAGGAGAGCTCAAGCACCCGGGTTCCCCCAACCTGTACGACACCTCCAAGCACGTCATGGACGGTGGTGGCAACTTCCGGGCCAATTTTGGCGTGGAGCGCGACGGTGTTTCCCTGCTGGCAGAAGACGGCTCCCACTCTTTGGGCGCCGACATCACCACGGGCTACCCCGAGTTCGACCATGTGCTGCTGAAGAAGCTGGGCTGGTGGGACGAACTGAGCGAGGCTGAGCAGAAGGCGGCTGAGGGTAAGAACTGGAAGACCGATTCGTCGGGCGGCATCATCCGTGTGGTGATGAAAAACCATGGTTGCCATCCCTTTGGCAATGCCAAGGCCCGCGCCGTGGTGTGGAACTTCCCGGACGCCATTCCCCAGCACCGTGAGCCCCTGTACGGCACACGTCCGGATCTGGTGGCCAAGTACCCCACCCACGACGACAAAAAAGCGTTCTGGCGTTTGCCCACGCTGTTCAAAACCATTCAGCAAAAGAACGTGGCCGACAAGGTGCACGAAAAGTTCCCGCTGATCCTGACCTCAGGCCGGCTGGTGGAATACGAGGGGGGCGGTGAAGAAACCCGATCCAATCCCTGGCTGGCCGAGTTGCAGCAGGAAGCCTTTGTCGAGATCAATCCGACAACAGCGGCATCGCGTGGCATCCGCAATGGAGAGCGTGTCTGGCTGAATTCACCAACCGGTGCACGACTCAATGTCCAGGCACTGGTAACCGAGCGTGTGGCGACCGATACGGTGTGGATGCCGTTCCACTTTTCTGGTCGCTGGCAGGGAGCCGATATGCTCGCTTACTACCCCAATGGCGCTGCGCCAGTAGTGCGCGGTGAGGCAGTGAATACAGCAACCACCTATGGCTATGACAGTGTGACGATGATGCAGGAGACCAAGACAACGGTCTGCAACATCGAGCGCGCTTGACCCCCTAGCTAGGACCAGGAGACAGATATGGCAAGAATGAAATTCGCATGCGATGCCGAGCGGTGTATCGAGTGCAATGGCTGTGTGACAGCATGCAAGAACGAGCACGAAGTTCCTTGGGGTGTCAATCGCCGGCGTGTGGTGACCCTCAATGACGGTGTGCCAGGAGAAAAATCCATTTCTGTGGCGTGCATGCACTGCAGTGATGCACCCTGCATGGCTGTGTGCCCGGTGAACTGCTTCTACCGTACCGATGAAGGTGTGGTGCTGCATGACAAGGACGTCTGCATTGGCTGCGGCTACTGCTCTTACGCCTGCCCGTTTGGTGCTCCGCAATTCCCCGCAGCTGGCACTTTCGGCGTGCGCGGCAAGATGGATAAATGCACCTTCTGTGCCGGTGGCCCCGAGGCCAATGGCAGCCAGGCCGAGTTCGAGAAGTACGGACGCAACCGTCTGTCCGAAGGCAAGCTGCCCGCCTGCGCAGAAATGTGTTCCACCAAGGCGCTGCTGGCCGGTGATGGCGATGTAGTCGCCGATATCTTCCGTACCCGCGTGGTGCAGCGTGGCAAGGGTGCTGAGGTCTGGGGCTGGGGTACCGCCTACGGATCCAAGAAGGCAGGCCAGGCCCCCGAAGGAGCCAAATCATGATGACTACTGTGTTGCGCATCATCGGCGTTGTGGCTGTTGTGGGGCTGGCGGCGTGCGGCGAGAAGCCGCAAACCCTGGGGGCGGGCAAGACCGACGTGTCTCCCTACCAGGGCGGAGAAAGCGCGTTTGCAACGCCAGGCTGGAAAGCCGGTGACAAGACGAGCTGGGAACAGGCCATGAAAGCCCGTGCCCTGAATACGCAGAACGAATACAACAGAACCAGGTGATCGGAGCCCTTATGCAACGCGCACGGTTAGCTCTGTTTTTTGTAGCATTCTGCTGGAGTGGGCTTTCCCTGGCCCAGAGCGCTGCAGCGCCTGCGGCACCAGCGACAACCGCAGGTGTGCAGTCGCAAGACATTCGCGATGTCGCGCCCGAGGCCAGCGCGGCGCCAGGCTATGCGCAGCAGACCAATGGCGAGCGGGCCCAGGTGCAGCCTGGGAATAATGCGCCCATGTGGCGCCAGGTGGGCAGTGGGGTGACCGGCTACAGCAGCCTGCCCACATCGCAGGCCCCGGAGGCTGGTAACCTGATTCAGCCTTTTGTGCAATACCCCGGATCGCGCCTGACCACTAGTGGCGAGGCTTGGCGGCAGGTGCGTAACAACTGGATCATTCCCTACGGAGCAGCGCTGATTGCCATTTCGGCTCTGGCGCTCGCCATGCTGTACTGGAAGAAGGGCTCGCTGGGCAAGAACCACCCTGAAAATGGCCCTCAGATCGAGCGCTTCACCCCATTCGAACGTGCGGCCCACTGGTCCAATGCGGCCGCTTTTCTGGCCCTCGCGATCTCCGGTCTGGTCATGGCTTACGGCAAGTATTTCCTGCTGCCCGTGATTGGCAGCACCCTGTTTGGCTGGCTGACTTTCGCACTCAAGAACCTGCACAACTTCACCGGACCGCTTTTTGCTGTGTCGCTGTGCGTGATCATCATCACCTTCATCAAGGACAACATCGCCAATGCGGCAGATTTTGTCTGGCTTTCCAAAGCCGGTGGCATGCTGGGTGATCAGGAAGTGCCTTCGCACCGCTTCAATGCGGGTGAAAAAGGCCTGTTCTGGTGGGGTGTGACCATTCCTGGCCTGGTAGTGGTCGTTACGGGATTGATTCTCGACAAGCTGATTCCCGGTCTGGGCATTTTGCGTGGCGACATGCAGGTTGCCCACATGATTCATTCGGTGCTTGCGTTGTGGATGATCGCTTTGCTGCTGGGGCACATTTACATGGGTACTGTGGGTGTGCGTGGGGCCTACAAGGCCATGAAAACCGGCTATGTATCGGAAGGCTGGGCGCACGAGCATCACGAACTCTGGTACGACGACATCAAGGCCGGCAAAATTCCGGCAGAGCGCTCTGCGCAGGGCGCGCCAGGCTCCGGCGCTGGCGTACAGGCATGAATTTCAAAGAGGCACACATGAAATCCGTAATCGTCTTTCTGGCAGGTACAGCATTGACCATGGCCGCGGTGGCAAAACTACCAGCACCCAGTGACGAAGCCAAAGCCAAGGCCGCAGAAGCTGCTGCCAAGACCGCCCATGCCGGTAAAGTAGATGCCTACAAGCTGTGCAAGTCGCAGGACAAGGTAGCTGCGCATTACCAAAAGGGTTCCAAGACGGCGAGCAAAGACAAGAAAGATGCGGTCGCAACACCTGCATGTGCTGACCCCGGAGCCTTTGTCTACGTTCCTGCGGCCGCTGCGTCTGCTCCTGCAGCCGCTGCTGCGCCGGCCGCACAGACAGCTGCAGCACCTGCAGCCACAGACAAGAAAAAGCCCTGAGAGTCGGCTTTGCGCGTTCTACGCAGCCCCAGGCGCGACGTGCCGGGGCTTTTTTGTTAGTCTCTCACCATGAGTGAATTTTCTGTGCCCTATCTGACGCAGGCCCGGCTGCCTTTGACGCACGCTGTGGACGCAGTGAATGAGTTTGGTGAGACCATTGCCATGGCCATTCCCTCGGAGCGTGCACTCACCCTCTATGTCGACAAGCGCGAGATTGTGACCCTGATGACACTGGGCGCACAGCCGGAATGGCTGGTGCTCGGGTTCCTCCTGAACCAGCGTCTGGTGCGGTCCGCGCAGGATGTGGAGTCCATTACGGTGGATTGGGAGGTCGGTGCCGCTGCGGTCAAGACCCGTAAGGGCATTGCGAACTTGAAAGAGAAAACGTCCAGGCGCACCGTGACATCGGGGTGCGGACAGGGCAGCATGTTTGGCACCCTGATGGACGCGGTCGAGCAGATTGAACTGCCCGCTGCCACCATTACCCAAGGCCAGCTGTATGCCATCGTCAACGCCATCCGTTTGCAGGAAAGTACCTACAAAGCCGCAGGTTCCGTGCATGGTTGTGCTCTGTTTCAGGGGGAAGAGATGCTGCTGTTCGTGGAAGACGTTGGGCGGCACAACGCCATCGATGCCATCGCGGGCTGGATGGCACTGCAGCCCGGCATGCGAAGCCAGGACAAGTTTTTCTACACCACCGGCCGGCTCACCAGTGAAATGGTCATCAAGGCGGCGCAGATGGGCATTCCCGTTGTGGTGTCACGTAGTGGCATCACCCAGATGGGCCACATGGTGGCGCAGCGCCTGGGCCTGTGCGCCATCGGGCGGGCGACCAACAAGCGTTTTCTGTGCTTTACCGGTGCTCACCGGCTGGTATTGCAGCCCGAGCTCGCCGGGACGCACTTGCGGGTCGTGGCCTGAATCCCCGCTGCCGGCTGGGTTCTATCGGGCCCTGCAGGTAGCACGCGTCCCAGATGCGCTAAGGTAAGGGGATGAATCTTTCTTTTTGGCGTCTGGGTTGGCGAACACTGTGGCGTGATCTGCGCTCCGGGGATCTGCGTTTGGTCATGGTGGCGGTGGTGCTGGCTGTGGCCGCATTGACTGCCGTAGGATTTTTTGCAGACCGGCTCAAGGGCGGGCTGCAGCGCGATGCCCGGCAACTCCTGGGCGGCGATGCCGTGGTGTCGAGCGACAACCCCACCCCGCAGATCGTTCTGGACAAGGCACGTTCTTTGGGTCTGGTGGTGAATTCCACCCTGGGTTTTCCGACGATGGCCAGGGCTGCGGAAGCACAGGGCGGGGCCACCAAACTCGTGGCGCTCAAGGCCGTTGAAGAGGGCTATCCGCTGCGTGGCTCCCTGCTGGTCAGTGCTGATCCAGACGCTGCAGAGCGACCCACCCGCGATGTGCCCCGCCCCGGTCAGGCCTGGGTTGATGCGCCACTCCTGGAGTCTTTGGGCCTGAAGCTGGGGGACTCCCTTCTGCTGGGCGAGAGTACGCTGAAGATCACTTCGGTCATTGTGGTGGAGCCAGACCGGGGCGCGGGTTTCATGAATTTTGCTCCACGCGTGATGGTCCACCAGGCCGACGTAGCGGCTACCAAGCTGATTCAGCCGGCCAGTCGCATCAACTACCGCATGGCTGTCGCAGGTGCCAACCCTGCGGTGAAGGTGTTTGTGGATTGGGCCGATGCCCAAGTCAAGGCAGGGACAGTGCGTGGGGTGCGCGTGGAGTCGCTCCAGAGTGGTAGACCCGAGATGAGCCAGACGCTGGACCGCGCAGAAAAATTTCTCAGTCTGGTGGCTCTGCTGGCGGCATTGCTCAGTGCCGTGGCGGTGGCCCTGGCGGCGCGTGCCTTTGCGGCCAGCCACCTCGACGATTGCGCCATGCTGCGGGTGTTGGGCTTGAGCCAGCGCACCATCGCGTCGAGTTACGCTTTCGAATTCGCCCTGGTGGGCGTGTTTGCCAGCGCCGTCGGTGTGCTGTTGGGATACATCGTGCACTACCTGTTTGTTGTGCTGCTGGCAGGACTGGTATCGACTGATCTGCCCGCCGCGACACTCTGGCCCGTGGCACTGGGTATGGGCATGGGCTTGACGCTGCTGTTTGCATTCGGCCTGCCGCCGGTACTGCAGCTGGCGCAGGTGCCACCGCTGCGCGTGATCCGGCGCGATGTGGGCAATCTGCGGCCCGCGTCACTGGGGGTGCTGTCGGTAGGGGTGCTGGGTTTTGCTGCCCTGCTGCTGGCTGCCAGCAGCGACATCACGCTCGGCCTGATCGCAGTGGGCGGTTTTGCTGGTGCAGTGCTTGTGTTTGCCTCGCTGAGCTGGATGGCGGTCAAGGTATTGCGTCGCAGTGTCAACGAGACCACTGCCCCGCGCTGGCTGGTGCTGGCCACGCGGCAGATCTCTGCCCGACCTGCATACACCGTGGTGCAAGTCAGTGCTTTGGCGGTGGGTCTGCTGGCCCTGGTGCTGCTGGTCCTGCTGCGCACCGACCTGATTGGCAGCTGGCGCAAGGCCACGCCGCCAGATGCCCCTAACCGCTTTGTCATCAACGTCATGCCAGAGCAAGGCGACGCGTTCCGCCAGGCATTGGACAAGGCGGGTGTAGCCAAATACGACTGGTATCCCATGATTCGCGGACGGCTGGTGGCGGTCAACGGACGTGCAGTGTCACCCGAGGACTATGCTGAGGACCGTGCCAAGCGGCTGGTGGACCGTGAGTTCAACCTATCCCACAGCGCCAGAAAACCGGACAACAACACCCTGGTGGGCGGTGCCTGGACCGAGGAGGAGCAGGGAGCCATCAGTGTGGAGGAGGGCATTGCAAAAACCCTCAACCTCAAGCTGGGGGATAGCCTGCGCTTCGACATTGGTGGCATGCAGACCGAATCGAAAATCACCTCGCTCCGCAAAGTGGATTGGGGTTCCATGCGGGCCAATTTTTTCGTGATGTACCCGGTCAGCCGTCTGGAGAATGTTCCCAGCACCTATATGGGGGCCTTCAAGGCACCGGCGACGCCGGGGTTTGACAACGCGCTGGTGCGCCAGTTTCCCAATGTCACCAACGTCGACATGACCAGCACCATCAACCAGGTGCAGCGCGTGCTGGACCAGGTGATTCGTGCTGTGGAGTTTCTGTTTGGTTTCACGCTGGCTGCGGGTCTGGTGGTGCTGTTCGCTGCGGTCACCGCCACGCGGGAAGACCGCGCCAAGGAGTTTGCAGTCATGCGGGCGGTGGGGGCGCAGGGGAGCCTGCTGCGCCAGGTACAACGCACTGAGCTGGCGGGCGTGGGCTTTCTGGCGGGCACGCTGGCTTCCGTGGTGGCCTCCGGTGTGGGCTGGGCGCTGGCGCGCTTTGTGTTCGAGTTTGAATGGACGGTGTCGCTCTGGGTCCCCTTGTTTGGCGCCATTGCGGGTGCCGTGCTGGCGCTGGCGGCAGGATGGTGGGGCTTGCGCGACGTGCTGCGCCGCCCGGTGGTGGACACCTTGCGCCGGGCGACTACTTAAATTGCTATATTTTTGATAGCTGCTTGCGCTTATTTGGCGGGGGCTATAGCCCATTTTTGTCTAAAATTCGGGGCAAACTGCGCCGTGCCGCTGAACCCGTTTATGTAGCCGAGATGGCTTCAAACGAAGCACAATTGGCTACGTTACATGCCTTGTGTTTTCCAAAAAATGTCCGTAATATAGGTCCTTAAGTTGTTTGGGACTGCAATTACAGACATGAAATACAAAGAAGAGCCTCTTCTGACTCCTCAGCATCTGGTTGAAGCCGAGGGCCTTGGCATCAAGCTGGTCCGGCTTCGGCGCGCCCGCAAGATGCGCCAGGCCGATGCCGCTGCGCGCGCCGGCCTGGCCCGCTCAACGGCGGTGCTGATAGAAAAGGGCGACCCCAGCCGCACACTGGGGCAGATATTTCGCTACCTGGAAGCCATAGCCCCCGGGCTGTCGCTCCCGGCTTTGCTGCAAGAGAGCGACCCCTCGCTCACTACCCTGGCGCAGGCCGAGGCCACCCAGCGTGTGCGCCCCATGTCAGCGGCTGAACTGCAAGCGCTGGACTTCTGATGGCGCAGCGCTCGCTCTACGTCTTTACCCACCTCACCGAGGGTTGGGCTCCCGCGGGGCGCCTGTCGCTTACGCAGGAGCGCGATGTGGTGGCTTCCAGTTTTGCCTACGGTATCCGCTATATCGACCGTCCCGATGCCTTTGAAATTGACCCCGTCAGCTTGAGCCTGGCCGACAAGGCCCGTGTGCGGGGAGCGGAACTGTTCCCTGCAAATCAGCTCGCGCAGTTTGGCGGCATTCGCGACGCCGCGCCCGATGCCTGGGGCCGTCGGGTCATCGAAGCCCAGCGCCGCGTGCCTGCCAACAGCCTCTCGGAGGCGGACTATTTGCTGGGCGCCGGCAGTGACCGCGTGGGCGCACTGGACGTGCGCGAGTCGCTGGACAGTCCGGTGCAAGCCGGCGCGGCGCCCATCCGCTCACTGCCCTACATGCTGGAAGCTGCCGAGCGCATCGAGCAGGGCTTGCCCCTCCCAGCCGCCTTGGCCGATGTGTTTGGCGCGGGCCCCAGCGCCGGGGGCGCGCGGCCCAAGGCCTCGGTACGTGACGAGGCGGGCGTGCTCTGGCTGGCCAAGTTTGCCGCTGTGGGCGACACGCTGGACATGGCCTGGGCCGAGTGTTGCACCCTGCAACTGGCGGGCCGCTGCGGCCTCACGGTGCCCGAAGTCAAAGTCATGGACATCGGGGGCCAGTCGGTACTGCTGGTGCGCCGCTTTGATCGCACAGCGGCCGTATCGGGAGTGGAGCAGCGCCTGCCTTTCGTCAGCGGGCTGACTCTGGTGGCGTGCGATGAGTTTGACTCCCGCCTCAAGGGCTACGGCCACCTGGCCCAGGCCATCCGCGAGCATGTGCACCCCAGCCACATCCGCGCCAACTGCGAAGAACTGTTTGCCCGCATGGTGTTCAACATCTTTGTCAGCAACGACGACGATCACCTGCGCAACCACGCCTTCCTGCGCCACACCGTCGAACGAGGGCAGCTACCCGGCTGGTCTTTAAGCCCGCTGTACGACGTGGTGCCACGCCCCAGCATGGCGTTCGAGCGGCAGCTGCATTTGCAGGTGGGACAGCAGGGCAAGCTGGCCACGCTGGACAATGCCATGTCTGCCTACAGCGCCTTCACCCCGCAGCGCACTACTGCAGTGGCCATCATCCGCCGCATCTGGGGCGAGTTGCGCCAGTGGCGCACCACCTTTGAAGCGCTGGGTGCCTCCAATCCTGGTCTGGGCCGCCTGCTGGATCAACTGGCCCCCGCTATGCGCAGCCTGGACGACATCGCCTCGCCCGCGCTACAAGCCGAAATACGCAAAAACAGAACCCCGGAATACCAGAATTTATGAGCGACGAAGACGAACCCCAGGGCCGCAGTGCCTTTGACTGGATCGGTGGCGAGGCAGCCATCCGCACGCTGGTGGACCGGTTCTACGACCTGATGGATCTGGAGCCTGCGTACAGGGAGTTGCGCGCCGCGCATGGCTCCACGCTGGACGATGCGCGCGACAAGCTGTTCTGGTTTTTGTGCGGCTGGATGGGCGGCCCCCAGCACTACATCGAGCGCTTTGGGCACCCGCGCCTGCGGGCGCGGCACCTGCCGTTCAAGATCGGCATTCTGGAGCGGGACCAGTGGCTGGCCTGCATGGACCAGGCGATGGGCGATGTGCAGGTGGACGCCGACCTGCGCGCGCGCCTGCGGGAGTCGTTCTTTCAGACCGCCGACTGGATGCGCAACCAGCACGTTTAGTGCTTGCGGCCGAGCTTGCGGTAAATCGTGGCGCGGCTGATGCCCAGGGCCTGTGCTGCCTGCGCGACGTTGCCGCGGGCTTCTTCCACCGAGCGACGAATCACTTCCACCTCGCGGGTTTTGAGGGGCACGCCGCGTTGGTCTAGAGCGTGCATGGGGATGGGGCGCTTGTCTTCTGAGGCCTGCACCGGCAAGGCCTGCAGATGCAGTCCGGTCCATAAGGGAATGTCGAGCACTGTGCGTGCGCGGCGGGCCGCGTCGAACAGCATCTGGTAGGGCATGCCAAACACATCACTGACGTGCACGGCCTGGCCGCGGGCGGTGTGCAGGCCGGAGAGCATCATGCGTGCGGCCGGGTTGGCTGCGGTAATCCAGCCTTCGGAATCCAGGCACAGCAGGCCGTCGGTATCGCCACCCATGGTGTTGCCGGGCCAGTTCAGCCGCAGCGTCATGCTGTGGGGCTGGTCCAGCACCAGCGCGTTCTCGATCTTGCTGGCCGTCTGGGCGGCCAGATGCTTGAGTTCGGGGCGCTCCACGGCGTCGATTCCGGTCAGGTCCAGCATGCCGATGCAGTGGCCATCGGGGCCCATCAAGGGGGCGCCGGCACAGCTGTAATGGCCCGTGTTGGCAAAGAAGTGTTCGCCCCGGTGCAGCCATACGGGTTGCAAATCAGTCAGGGCTGCGCCGATGGCCGTGGTGCCCACACTGCGCTCGGACAGATCGGTGCCAATGCGGGTCACCATGTCGGCCCGCGGGTCCGAGTGGTCGATGGCACCACATGCGTCCACAACCACGCCATCGGCATTGGTGAGAATGGCAAAGTAGCGCGTGTCGGCAATGGCGCGTGCCAGGTTCTCCAGCAGCGGCCGCGCACTCTGCACCAGTTGCGCATTGCGCTCGGTGGTATGGCGCATCTGCTGGGGCGTCAGTACTTCAAACACGATGTCCCGCTGCGGGTCATGTCCCAGGGCCATGCAGCGCTGCCACGAGCGTTCCACCCACGGTGAGAGCTGCAGCGATGCCGGTGCGCGGCGTTCCACCAGCAGGGTTTGCCGCGCATGCGCGATGGCTTCCAGCCGCATGCTTGCGTTGGCTGCAGGAAGGTGCGCAGGGGCTGTGCTCATCGTGTCTCACCACCGTTTTGGTTGTGCGTGCATTTTGACTTACATGGCACCCCAGCGGTGCTGTTTCATTTTGAGAATTTCATACGTCACGGTATACCTGACTAGGGTTATCCCTGAAGGTTTCTGTGGAGTTCAGTCGAACAATGCCTATGTAAATTGATTCATAGGCATGGCATTGCATAGGTTGCAGGCCGCACCCACAGGAGAGAGACGCATGCAAAAGATGTTGCACATCAAC
>CAUJJV010000050.1 GCA_963205375.1 Pseudomonadota bacterium | reverse complement strand
CCGCGCAAGATCCGCCAGAGTGTGGCGGTCACCGGCCTGGCGCCTGGCGACACGCTGGTGGGCATCGACTACCGGGTGGCCAAAGGCGTGCTGTATGCCGTGTCGCTCAAAGGTGGGGTCTACACGCTGGATGCGACCACGGGTGTGCTCAAGGCGGTGTCTTCCAAACCGCTGGACAGGCCGCTGGAGGGCACTGCATTTGGTGTGGATTTCAACCCGGTGGCAGACCGTATTCGTGTAGTTAGCCATACTGGTTTCAACATCCGCCTGCATCCTGACACTGGCGCACTGGCCGCCGCCGACCCTGCGCTGACCTATGCACCGGGCGACGCCCAGGCCGCCTTCAAACCGGAACTGGTGGCTGCGGCCTATACCTACAACAAGAAAGACGACAAGCTCACCACCAATTACGCCATCGACCGGCGCGCCGGGCACCTGGTGACGCAAGGGTCGGTGGAGGGCGCCAAGCCGGTGGTGTCGCCCAATACCGGCCAGTTGCGGACCGTGGGGCCGCTGGGGCTCGGTCCGCTGACGAATGCGTCGTTTGATATTGCTGATGTGACTGGTGCGGCTTTTGCGGCCGTCAATACCGCAGCGCAGGCTGCCACGCGCCTGTACCTCATCAATCTGGCAACCGGCAAGGCAGAGCTGCTGGGCATTGTCGGGACCGGTGACCCGGTCATCGGCATGGCGGTGGAGCCCTGAGATGGCTGAGTATCTCAAGCTTGGGCTGGTGGGTTGGCTGTGGTGCATCGCTGGCATGGCCACCGCGGGCACGGTGAGCGTGCAGGTCAAGGACGCTGCGGGCAAGCCCCTGGCGGACGCCATCGTGTTCCTCGATTCCGCTGCGGCCAGGGCTGCAGTGAGACCGGCACAGGGCGCAGAAATCGCACAGGCCTCCAAACAGTTTGTCCCCACGGTCAGCGTGGTGCCCGTGGGTAGCTCGGTGCTGTTCCCCAACCGCGACACGGTGCGCCACCATGTCTATTCGTTTTCACCCGCCAAGACTTTCGAGCTCAAGCTCTACACCGGCACGCCGGCCAACCCGGTGCTGTTCGACAAGCCCGGCGTGGTGATCCTGGGCTGCAACATCCATGACCACATGATTGCCTGGGTGCTGGTGGTGGAAACCCCGTACTACGGAAAGACCAATGCCGAGGGCATGCTGGCCTTGCCGGGCGTGGCGCCCGGCAGCTACCGGTTGCGCACCTGGCACAGCGCCTTGCCGGTGGGGGCTGTCCCGCAGGACCAGGCACTGGCCGTTAGCGCAGCCGACACCACGGTCAACGTGGCCCTGAAGGTGGCAGCACCTTGAATCCCATGCAGACCTTGCGACAGTTCTTCCGCCACGGCGGTCTCGTCACCCGTATCGTCATGCTGTCGGTGGGGTTGCTGCTATTGATCCAGATTTCAGTGCAGGTGATTGTGCGCGGCAGCATCCAGGACAGTGTGCGCAGCAACCTGCAGCGCGAGTTGCAGTCCGATGCCAAGGTGTGGGCGCGGCTGGTGGAGCAGAATGCGCAGCGCCTCCAGCTGGGAGCCTCAGTGCTGGCGTCGGACTTTGGTTTCCGTGCCGCGGTTTCTTCGGCAGATGCCGAAACCATCGAATCCGCACTGGACAACCACGGCGCGCGCATTGGCGCCACCGTGTCGGCTTTCCTGGACACCAGTTTTCAACTCAAGGCCATGGCCAATGCCCAGACCGACGCACCCATGCAGTCCACCCTGGCCGAGCTGGGGCAGCGCATGGCTGGCAGTGGGCAGCAAGGGCGTATGGCGCTGGTGCAAGGGCGCTTGCACCAGTTCGTGATGGTGCCGGTGCGCGCCCCGCTGGTGGTGGGCTGGGTTGTCATGGGGTTTGTGGTGGACCAGTCTCTGGCATCCGACATGGCGGCCCTGTCCAGTGCGCAGGTGGTGATTGTGGACAGCCCCACGGGCACTGCGCCCAGGATCATTTATTCCACCCTGGACACGCTGGCAGCTTCTGATGTGGAGCAGGTCACCGGCAATGACGACATGCCGTCCGTGGCGGGCGATGAATATGCCGCGCTGCGTCTTGCGCTGGACCCGAAAGCGCCGGGCCTGCAGGCGGTGCTGATGCGCTCCACAGCCCAGGCGCAAGCAGTGTTCAATCGCATGAAATGGGTGCTGCTGGTGATCGACATTGCCGGTGTGTTGCTGTTCATCGTGGGCAGCAGCTTGATGGCGCGGCGGGTGTCCCGGCCGCTGGACCTGCTGGTGGAAGACACCGAGCGAATTGGCCGGGGGGACTACTCGCATGCCGTGGCAGATTTTGGCCGGCGCGACGAGGTGGGCAACCTGGCCCGGTCCTTCGACCGCATGCGCCTGAACATCCAGGCCAGCCAGGCCGAAATCCGCCAGCTGGCCTACTGGGATCGCCTGACCGGTTTGCCCAACCGGGCGCAGTTCCGCGAGGCATTGCAGGCCGCACTGCTGGAAGAAGGACAACGCGGCGTTGCCATCATCCTGCTCGACCTGGACCGTTTCAAGCATATCAACGATGTGCTGGGGTACGGCTTTGGTGACAGGGTGCTCAGTGCCGTGGGGCAGCGACTCACCACGCTGGCCGAGGCCGAGCATTGCCTGGTGGCGCGCATTGGCGGCGGTGAGTTCGCCCTGATGGTGGCGGGTGGCAATGCGAATGCAGCCCTGGCCATGGCCCAGAAAATTGTGCAGGCCCTGCAGCCACCGGTGGCGCTGGACGGGCAGGCGGTGGACATCAGCGCCGGCATGGGCGTGGCCTGCTGGCCGGACCATGCCCAGCAGGCCGATGAACTGCTGGGGCATGCCGAGGTAGCCATGTATGCCGCCAAGCGCAAGAGCGTGGGGGTGATGGTGTACGAGCCCACGCTGGACTCGGGCAGCGCGCAGACCCTGTCCCTGCTGTCCGAGTTGCGCCAGGCCATCGACACCAACCAGCTGCGGTTGTTTCTGCAGCCCAAGATTGGGCTGGCCGACAACACCGTGGTGGCGGCCGAAGCGCTGGTGCGCTGGCAGCACCCCGAGCGTGGCATGGTGCAGCCCTACCAGTTCATTCCGTTTGCCGAGCAGACCGGGTTTATCCGTTACCTGACCCTGTGGATGTTTGAGGAGGCGGCGCGCCAGTGGCATGCGCTGCAACCGGCGGGTGGGCAACTGCGCATTGCCATCAACCTCTCTACCCGTGACCTGATGGACCTGGAGTTCCCGGCGCGTGTCGATGCGATTCTGGTCCGGTATGGTGTGCCGCGCAGCGGCTTCTGTCTGGAGATCACCGAGAGTGCGATCATGGACGATCCGCAACGCGCGCAAAACACGCTGGAGGAGCTGGCCCGCAGCGGCTTCAAGCTCTCGATTGACGATTTTGGTACGGGGTATTCGTCACTGGCTTACCTCAAGAGCCTGCCGGTCAATGAACTCAAGATCGACAAGTCGTTTGTGATGGGCATGGAGAAAGACGAGAGCGATGCCAAGATCGTACGTTCCACCATCGACCTGGCCCACAACCTGGGCCTGACCGTCGTGGCCGAAGGCGTGGAGAACGCCCATATCTACCAGCTGCTGGCTGAACTGCAATGCGACGAAGCCCAGGGCTACTACATGAGCAAGCCGATGCTGTCGACAGAGTTTCGTGCCTGGTGTGATCGGTGGACTGCCCCGGTACCTTGAGGGTGACGTAGTTCAATGGGAGTGTGTTGAGTCTGGCAGGGGTGGCTTGTACGTCAGTTTGAACTACTGAGACAGACTGATAGCCGACCTACGCTGTGCTCCAAAGCAGCCCACAAGTACCATTTTCATGGCCCTGCTGTTATTTGCGGTTATCTGCAAAACCTCTGTGCAACCTTAGGGTGTAGCGATACTTAATGGTGACCATCAACCTGACATGGTGGTGGTCTGCAGAGAGCTGCATTCACGCTTCAAAGCGTCACCCGCAGGCTAAGATGGGCCCATAAACAGTTCTGGGAGAGAAGCGTGGGGATTTTCGACGACATAAAGGCTAAGGGTGCAGCGTACCGTCTCACAGAAGAAGCTTTGTACGCAGAAGCTCTGCGGGAGATTGAGTCAGGTCAGCGGCGGGATGGCATTTGGGCAAAAGCAATGGCCGAGTCCGATATGGATCAGGGTAAGGCTGGAGCCAAGTACATCAAGATGCGTGTTCAGTCCCTAAAGGATGAAGTTACTGTTTTTATTGCAGCCATGAAAAAGGCAGAGGGCCAGAAGTCTTTGCCAATGGCGACTCAACAGGAGCCAGAAAAACCCAGTGGCGGAATTGTGCGCGGATTCATGGATGGTATGAAAGAGGGAGCATCGAGAGATGATGGCCCAGACATAAAAAACTGGAAAGATTTTTTTGATTTTCTAAAAGGGCTTGCCTTGGTTGTTATTGCCGGGATCGTGGCTTCAGGGTTCCTGTCGATGATTGGCGTCATCAAGTAATCACTAATAACTAGCCAGCCTTTGACCACATGAAACCCACTTGAAACCCCCATATTTGTGCAGTCTTCGCTTCGCCGTGGCGCATTCTAAGGGTCAAGGAATTGACAGATGGGCAGAGGCTTTCAATGGCTGTTATCGCTGCTTAGCCGCCTCTGTCAATTCGTCCATACGGTGGCGGTTTCATGGATGAAAAACTGTGCGTGGTTTTCCTTGCACCACAACTCAAGCTCCGTTTTTAGAGTGGGCCACAACTCTATCGCCCAAGAGGGGGCTCGACTCCGCCAAATCTCTTCTGTTGGCAAATAGGCGGAAAGCACCCCCATGGGGAGCTCAAGAACAAAAATCCCACCTGGGCCGGTGCAAACCAACTCCTCTTTCCATCTTGGCTGAAATTTGAACATCGCGGTAAGGATATTTGCCTGTGGAAGGGTCTATTGAAGTATCTATTTGGGAGACGATTCTCGCTGTCCGCTAACGCTGCATTGTGACTATCCCAGCGTGACCTGAACATCCCCCATTCAGGTGAGTCCATGGAGAGCCAACGCTTGCTGCGAATCGGACGAAAACCTGGATTTGAGTGTTGCCCGTGTCTGCTTGCCTCCAAATCCAATCAATCTCGTCCGTGCAGGCCATGCCGGGGGCCGATTTGCTGGCCGAAGGACTGATGAGGCCTTCGGCATGGCCTGTGCGGACAGGCTACACATCTTTCTGGAAAGCAGAGGTTTGCTGCAAAAATAGTAGCTACTCGCGCAATACCAACGGGGGCTAGAGGTCTATTTGGCTTTGATATTGCGAATCGCCAGAGCTGCCTCGCGCACCAGCTCTGGGCCCTTGTAGATCAGGCCGGTGTAAATCTGCACCACATCGGCGCCCGCCTTGATCTTGCTCACCGCATCCTCGCCACTCATGACGCCGCCCACCCCAATGATGGGGAAGCCTTTGCCCAACGCTGCGCGCAGCTGGGTGATGACCGCATTGCTCAGAGCCAGTACCGGCGCGCCGGAGAGGCCACCGGTTTCCTCGGCATGGGCCATGCCTTTGACTGCGTCGCGGCTCAGTGTGGTGTTGGTGGCCACCACGCCCCAGTCGTTGTTGGCCTGGCCGCGCGCGTTGGTGCCATAGCGTTTGAGTGTGGCAGCAATCACAGATACCTGGGCTTCATCCAGGTCGGGCGCGATCTTCACAAAGATGGGTTTGCGCTTGCCATGCTGGCGCACCAGCGCCTCGCGGCGCTCGGCAATAGCGCCCAGCAGCGCGTCCAGCGCTTCGTCACTTTGCAGGGCGCGCAGGTTCTTGGTGTTGGGGCTGGAGATATTGACGGTGATGTAGTCGGCGTGCGGGTAAACGCCGTCCAGGCAGGTCAGGTAATCGGTCGTCGCATTTTCTATCGGCGTGGCCGCGTTCTTGCCGATGTTCAGGCCGAGCAGCAAGGCCGGGTTCTTGTCGCGGCGCAGGGCCGAGCGCTGCACGTTGGCGACAAAGGCGTCGAGCCCGTCGTTGTTGAAGCCCAGACGGTTGATGAGTGCGTTGGCTTCGGGCAGGCGGAACATGCGCGGTTTGGGGTTGCCAGGCTGCCCTTTGGGGGTGACAGTGCCGACTTCGACAAAGCCAAATCCCATGGCCCCCAGGCCGTCAATGCAGCGGGCGTTCTTGTCCAGGCCCGCCGCCATGCCGACGCGGTTGGGAAAGCGCAGGCCTGCAAGTTCGATGGGGTCGTCTACCCGGCCGGCGCCATAGGCCATCTTGAGCGGGTTGCCCTGGGTAGCGGCCAGACCGGCCATGGTGAGGTCATGGGCCACTTCGGGGTCCATGGCAAACAAAACACGACGGGCCAGACCATAAGGTACGAGAGACATTGGATAATTCCTGCAGTTTTTCCTTAACTCCCCCGATTGTCCCCGATGACCACCTCCCAAACTCCTGCACCCGCCAACGTACTTAGCCAAGACGAACTCAAAACCCTGGTCGGCCAGGCCGCGCTGCAGTATGTAGTGCCTGGCGAGATCGTTGGCGTGGGCACCGGCTCCACGGTCAACAAGTTCATCGACGCGCTGGCCACCATCAAGGACCAGATCAAGGGCGCGGTGTCCAGTTCGGTGGCCAGCACCGAGCGGCTGCAGGCGCTGGGCATTCCGGTGTTCGATTCGAACGCGGTGGACCGCCTGTCGGTCTATATCGACGGTGCCGATGAAATTGATGGTGCCGGCAACATGGTCAAAGGTGGCGGTGCGGCCCTGACCCGCGAAAAGATTGTGGCCGCGCAGAGCGCGAAGTTTGTGTGTATTGCCGACGAGTCCAAGCTAGTACAGACGTTGGGGAAATTCCCTCTGCCGGTGGAAGTGATTCCCATGGCCACGCAGCGCATCATTGCCCAATTTGCTGCGAAGGGTGGGGTGGGCAAGGTGCGGCTGAAGGATGGCAAACCGCTGGTGACCGACAACGGCCAATACATCGTGGACGTGACCGGATTGCAGATCACCGACCCGCTGGCGTTTGAAGCCGAAGTAAGCCAGTGGCCTGGCGTGGTGACAGTGGGCGTGTTTGCCTACCAGCGTGCCCAGGTCTGCCTGCTGGGCACGGCCAGCGGTGTCAAAACTTTGACGTTCTGACGCTGACCTTCTGAACCTGCTTTAGAACGTGATGCCGGCCGGGTTGGAGGGCGAGGGTCCCACTGGCGGCGCTGCTTCCACAGGCGCTGGTGCTGGCTCCGCCTTGCGTTCGGCTGGCTTCTGCACGGCGACCAGTGGTGTAGCCGGTGCATTCTTGAAGCCGGCTGGCAGCGTGGACGTGCGGGGGTAGCCTGCGGCGTCCAGGTACTGTGACCATTCCGCGTCGGAATAACCCTTGAGGCGTTGTGAGCCGATGGTCAGGACCGGGATGGAGTTCTCGCCGGTCAGGCGCTGCAGTGCTGCCGTGTCTTCCGCAGTGGTGACGGTTCGCTCGTTGAACGGCACGCCTCGGCTGGTCAGCAGGGAGCGACCAGCACCGCACGGTGCACAGTCGTTGGAGGTGTACAGAACGACCGGGTATTTGGCAACCACCTGGCGCAGTTCAAACGGCAGGTTGGTGGCAGATGCTGCACCGGCAGCACCTACTCCAGTGGCGGCCACCTTGCCCTGGTCTGCTGACGGGGGCTTGTCCGAGAACGTGACTTTGCCGTCGGGGCCGACGATGCGATAGACCACCTGGGCTTGCGCAACGGCGCTGGCTCCCAGCAGCGCCGCGCTGGTGAGCAGTAGTGCAAGGGTGTGACGTTTCATGTCCAGACTCCAATAACAGATGACAAGAGTTTACGCTGCCATGCCCTGATGGCGCAGCAGGGCGTCCAGCGTAGGTTCGCGGCCGCGGAAGGCTTTGAAGGATTCCATGGCCGGGCGGCTACCACCGGCTTCCAGAATGGATTCGCGGTATTTTCGGCCGGTTTCCGCGCTGGGGGTGCCGTCCGCGGCGGCGGTTTCTTCAAAGGCCGCGTAGGCATCGGCGCTCAGGACTTCGGCCCATTTGTAGCTGTAGTAGCCCGCCGCGTAGCCGCCGGCAAAGATGTGGCTGAAGGTGTGGGCGGTGCGGCTCCAGGCGGGCGGGTGCATCACGGCCACCTCCTGGCGGACGGTGTGCAGCAGGGGTAAGAAATCCACCGCCGGGTCGTGGCTGGTGTGCAGCAGCATGTCGAACAGCGCAAATTCAATCTGGCGCAGGGTCTGCATGCCGCTCTGGAAGTTTTTGGCCGCCAGCATCTTGTCAAACAGGGCACGCGGCAGGGGCGCACCAGTGTCCACATGGGCGGTCATGTGCTGCAGCACATTCCATTCCCAGCAGAAGTTTTCCATGAACTGGCTGGGCAGCTCGACCGCGTCCCATTCCACGCCGTGGATGCCCGACACTGCGAGCTCATCCACCTGGGTGAGCAGGTGATGCAGGCCGTGGCCGCACTCGTGGAACAGCGTGAGCACGTCGTCGTGGGTGAGCAAGGACGGCAATTCGGCCGTGTTCTTCGGACTTTACTCCGGTTTTAACGGCTGGGCCCTTGAGCAGAGCGTGCGTCGCAGTTTCGGACTGCCCTTTGCAAAACCTTCCCTCACCAACGATTACAGGCATGTGTTAAGAAGAATGACCTACAAACTGTGCGGGTGCTGTTGCCAAAACAATCAGTAGCTCCAGAAAGAAATCGAAACCCAGCAGAAGACCAGTGAA
>CAUJJV010000049.1 GCA_963205375.1 Pseudomonadota bacterium | reverse complement strand
CTGCGCAAACTGGTGCGCGGCGAAGAAGCCCTGCGCAGCGTCACGCTGGTAGAGGGCTGGACGTTCCGGCAGGTGCAGGACGCCCTGCGCAAAGCCGACCAACTCAAGCCGCAGACACAGGGGATGTCCATCGACGCCATCATGCAGGCGCTGGGGATGCCTGGTGTGGCCGCCGAAGGGCGCTTTTTTCCAGATACCTACACTTACGCCAAAGGCAGTAGCGACCTTGCGGTGCTGAGGCGTGCGGCCCACGCCATGGACAAGAAGCTGGCCGCGGCCTGGGCACAACGTGGCCCCCAATCGCCGCTGCAGACGGCGGAGCAGGCGCTCATTCTTGCCAGCATTGTCGAAAAGGAAACAGGAAAGGGCAGCGACAGGGCCATGGTGTCATCGGTGTTCAACAACCGCTTGCGGATCGGTATGCGTCTGCAAACCGACCCCACCGTGATTTATGGCCTGGGCGATTCGTTCGATGGCAATCTGCGCAAGAAAGATTTGCTGACAGACACCCCCTGGAACACCTATACCCGCGTCGGGTTGCCACCCACGCCGATTGCGATGCCCGGAAAGGCTTCGCTGCTGGCAGCGGTACAACCGGCCCCATCCAAAGCGCTGTACTTTGTGGCACGGGGTGATGGCAGTAGCGAATTCAGTGCCACCCTGGACGAGCACAACCGGGCCGTCAACAAATACCAGCGTGGACAATAGCCCGATGAACGGACTCTTTATCAGTTTCGAGGGCATCGACGGTGCGGGCAAATCCACACACATTGACCGGCTTGCGCAGTGTTTCCGGAGCATGGGGCGGCAAGTGACCCTCACCCGCGAGCCTGGTGGTACGCCACTGGCGGAGCGACTGCGCCAGATGGTGCTGAACGACCCGATGGACGCCATGACCGAGGCCCTGCTGGTGTTTGCGGCACGGCGCGACCATGTTCAAAACGTGATTGTTCCCGCCCTGTTGGCCGGCCAGGTCGTGCTGTGTGACCGCTTTACGGATGCCACGTTTGCCTACCAGGGCCAGGGTCGCGGCTTCGACCTGGCCATGCTCAACACACTCGAGCAGTGGGTGCAGGGTACAGGACTGGATGCAGCCCTGCCACAGGGGCTGCTGCAACCCGCGTTGACCGTATGGTTCGATCTGCCTGCTCAGGTTGCCGCCCAGCGCTTGGCCACAGCCCGTGTGCCAGACAAGTTTGAGGCTCAGCCCCAGGCCTTCTTTGAACAGGTTTCGCAGGGTTACGCCATGCGGTGTGCTGCAGCACCTCTGCGTTTTGAACGAATCAATGCCAACCAGCCGCCAGAGTCCGTCTGGACCGACGTGGAAGCTGCATTGCGGGGTAGGGGATTGCTCAGATGACCACACCATCGGCTGAAGTGGTTGCGCCCTGGATCGCGGCGCAAACCACCCATATGTTGGCCCAACGCGGTCATGCGTGGCTGCTGCACGGTCCCTCTGGGTTAGGCCAGTACCGGTTGGCCATGGCGCTGGCCCGTGCCTGGCTTTGCGAGCACCCCACGCCTGCCGGGGCCTGCGGGCAGTGCGGCAGTTGCCATGCAATCGACGTGCGCACACACGCTGATTTGTGCGTCCTGATGCCTGAGACCACGATGCTCGAACTGGGGTGGCCCCTGAGCGAAAAGGCGCAAAGCGAAATTGATGACAAGAAACGTAAGGCCAGTCGGGAAATCCGCGTGGATGCCATGCGGGACACCGTGGAGTTTGCCCAGCGCACCAGTGCACGGGGCCGCGGAAAAGTCGTGCTGGTGTTTCCCGCTGAAGACATGAACGCCATCACGGCGAATGCACTGCTCAAGACGCTCGAGGAGCCTCCTGGTGATGTCAGGTTTGTGCTGGCCACGGAATCCGCACACCAGTTGTTGCCCACCATTCGCAGCCGCTGCATTGGTCATACTCTGGCCTGGCCGGACGCGGAGGCCGCACAGGCTTGGCTGGTGTCCACAGGCATTTCAGGACAGGATGCTGCGTTGCTGCTCAAAGCCACCGGTGGTCGCCCTGAAGACGCTTTGGCTTACCTGGAGTCGGGCCGCAACCCGCGGGATTGGGCCTTATTTCCCAAGGCGATGGCCCGAGGCGATGCAGGTTTTGTCAAGGATTGGTCTGCACCGCAACTGATCGACGGACTGCACAAGCTCTGCCATGACATGCTGGCCGTGTGCACAGGCGCATCTCCACGGTTTTTCCAGCCAGGGGATCTCTTGCCACACGCTGCATTGGCGCCACTGACGGCCTGGAGCAGGGCGCTGGCCAAGTCCATGCGCACCATGGACCACCCGTTCAATGCCGGGTTGCAGCAGGAAGCGCTTGTCGCACAGGCCCAAACAGCCCTAAACTCCAAGCATTGAAACTGTCGACCATGACCAGCACCGCAGCCTCTACACCCAGACCCAGTGTCATCCAGCTTTCCATCAAGGAAAAAGCTGCATTGCACGCGGCTTATATTCCCGCGTTCACGGATGGGGGGGTCTTCATTCCCACTGCCCGTGAATACGCATTGGGTGATGACGTGTATGTGCTGCTGTCGCTTCCGGATGACATCCAGCGTTATCCTGTGGCGGGCAAAGTGGCTTGGGTTACACCCGCCAAAGCGGCAGGTGGACGGACCCAGGGTGTCGGCATTGTTTTCCCCAAGGATGAGAAGTCCCGTGCACTGCGGCTGAAAATTGAAGAAATTCTCGGCTCGCAACTTGCATCCGACCGTCCCACACAAACCATTTGAGTGTTTACCGATTCACACTGCCACCTGACATTTCCAGAGCTGGCTTCCTCTATTGAATCCATCCGGTCTTCCATGGCGCAAGCCCAGGTAACCCGGGCGCTGTGTATCTGCACCACACTGGAGGAATTTGACCAGGTGCACGGGCTGGCCCTGCAGTATCCCAATTTCTGGGCCAGCGTGGGCGTACATCCGGACAACGAAGATGTCATGGAACCAAGCCTGCAGGACTTGGTATCACGCGGCTCGATGGACAAAGTTGTAGCCATAGGTGAAACCGGTCTGGACTATTACCGTTTGGGCGAACGTACTTTGGCAGATATGGAGTGGCAGCGAGAACGCTTCCAGACACACATCCGCGCGGCCCGCGCCATTGCAAAACCACTGGTGATCCATACCCGGAGCGCCTCCGGTGATACGTTGGACATCTTGAGGGCTGAGGGCGAAAACGGGAGTGCAGGCTCTGCAGGCGGTGTGTTTCATTGTTTTACTGAAACAATCGAAGTTGCCAAGGCTGCGCTGGACCTGGGGTTCTACATCTCGTTTTCCGGTATCGTTACGTTCAAATCCGCGCAGGATATCCGAGACGTGGCGGCCATGGTTCCCATGGATCGCATGCTGATAGAGACCGACAGTCCGTATCTGGCTCCGGTTCCATTCCGCGGCAAAACCAATAATCCCTCGTATGTGCCTCACGTGGCAAAACAGCTGGCTCTTGTGAAAGACTGCTCGGTTGAGTCGATTGCGCAGGCTACCAGTAGAAATTTTTCGAAGCTTTTTAAGCTTCAAATAGCATGACAAAAAAGATTAAATATCTTATTTATCTCATTGTTTTTATTGGATTTTCTTCTGCTAATGCCGGATCTTACGAGGACTTTTTCATTGCGATCAAGCAGGACAATGCTGGAGTAGTTCAAGAGTTGATTATTCGGGGCTTCGACCCGAACACGCCCAATCCCGATGGCCATTACGGGCTGATGTTGGCAATTAAAGAGCCGTCACCGCGTGTGGCAGAAGCTCTCGTTGCGGCACCAGAGACACGGGTTGAAGTCCGCAACGCCTCAGACGAAAGCCCCTTGATGTTGGCTTCCCTCAAGGGATTCCGAAAGCTTTGCGAGCTGCTCATAGCGCGCGATGCGGACGTCAACAAGCCTGGCTGGACGCCATTGCATTATGCCGCTACGGGTGGACATACAGAAGTTGTCCAATTGCTGCTGGATAACCACGCGTACGTGGACGCTGCTTCACCCAACGGCAGCACGCCGTTGATGATGGCAGCAATGTACGGTTCGCCTGCGACAGTGCAGTTGCTCCTGGATGCGGGTGCTGATCCGGCACTAAAGAACGATCTCGGGTTGACCGCAATCGACTTCGCCAGGCAGGGGCTGAAAAGGGATTCCGCAGAAATCATAGCGACGCATATTCGACGCAGGAGTTCTACGGGAGCCTGGTAATGCATCCTACTTTATACGATGTATACCTTCCCAAGTGCTTGATTTGATTGAAGATTTTTCCGCGCCGGGTAAAAAAAGGGCGCTCGTGGGGTTTTAAATACCGGTTTTTCAGGGCGCGAAGTGGCATCGTGGGCGCACTGCAACCCGTCACGCGAAGCGGCAGCACTGGAGCGGAGCCGCCCGGTAGTGAGCCGCCAGCCTTGGGGTTTTGCCGGGGTGGCTTGGTTGTTCGGGTACCCCTCACAACGTCTGCCATGGGGCTGCGCCCCATACCCCCGGCCCGTGGTGGCGTTGTCAGGCTTGGACATGCTCAGACCTCCTGACCAGCGTTTCCAGTGCTTCGGCAGCTTCCCTGATCGCCTCAATCTGGGTGCGGAACACGTGAACCCACGCCGGAGCCGTCTCGCCGCCAGCCAGGTCAAGGGCTTCGCCGATTGCATGGGCTGCGATCAGCCGGTCGTTGAGCTGGTCCACCGCTTCAAGGAATTGGCTCATGGGGTACCTCCTGACGCGCTCGCCAGCTTGGCGGCTCCCGCCGCCGCTGGCATGGCGCTAGCCCCCAGTGAGGCGTTTGCGCTCGGCTTTGTCCCGTTCGTAGATCGCCTGTTTTTCGGCTCGGGTGAGCTTTCGGGGTTCTGACTCGGGTTCGGGTTGCGGGCTCCATTTTGTTTTAGATGGGGATTCGACCCCGCCAGATGCGGCCCCAACCGGGGGCGCTGGTGCGTCAGCTGGACCCCGCAAATAGGCGTCCAAGGCAACGCAGAGCAGGGCGTTGAGGGAGATTCCGAGATAGTCGGCTTTGGCGCGTGCAGCGGCGTCAAGGGCGTCCGGGAGTCGTAAAGTGTAGGCCATGACTCTATTGTGACATCATTTTGATGTCTATCTGATGTCGGTAAAAGACTTGTTTTCCAATTTGTTTTATATGGGACAAGCCCCGCAGCTTCGCCGCCAGTCTGGGGAGCGGCTGCGCCGCTTCCCATGCCTGTCGCCGCCGCAGCGTTCCCGTCAGCCAGCAACATGCGCAGCCGCTTGGCTTCGTTGTAGGCAGCACTGAAGGACCGGGCATTGCGCACCATGAGCGACCACCACGACGAGTCCCGGGGTTCGATCTGGCGGCCTTCGGGCGTGATCAACGTGGCACCTTGGAAGCTCCAGCCGGCCCACGCATCGCCGGGCAGCTCCAGACGCGCCAGGACGCGGCAGAGTTTGTAAACGGCAAACGGGATGCGGTGGGCGCCGCTTTCCCAGTTATGCCAAGTGCGTTCGGTGACCTGAAAATATTTCGCCGCGGCCTCGATAGACCAGCCCAAAGAGCACCGGGAGGTGCGCAGGCGGTGGCCCATTTCTGAGAGGTAATCCGTATCACGGTGGCAGGATTTGCGGTGTCTGGATGAGTGACTGTACTTCATACGATGTATAGCAGGGTTCAGTTTTCGCATGGTGGAAATTCCTTCACTCTAAGGTAAATCAATTCAGTCTCTCAGGGCGCGTAGAGCGACCCAGATGGCGTGGCAGTCCTCCCGCGAAGGGATGGACGGGCAGGGAGCAGGCTGCGCCCTCAGGCAGGCACCTAGGCCCCTTGCTGGCTTGGTTGGGTCTTTCGGGTATCCCTCAAGACGGTCTATCCCCTTCGGGCTGCTGGCGACCATCCGGGCAGGACGGGGCAGGGACTTGTTAGTGGACACTAACGTATTTCGGGTCTTTTCAGGACTGGGGCGCATTTTGGGTTTCTCCAGTGAAAACAGGTCCGCGGACGTGTTGTATTTCCTAAAGTGTGCTATTAAATAAATTAGGACCGGGCGGCTGCGCCGCCCGTCCTCGTGCCTCGGACGGGTAGTCCGGCGCAACCGTCACCGGCCTCAGGGACGCTAGCGCATCCCGTCGACCGGACTCCGGCTGCTCCGTGCCCCCGTCCCTCATACGCTGCATGGCTATGTCCAGTTGCCGGTCCCGGTCGTACATCTGACCAAACAGGGCGGCTTTTCTGACCAGGAGGCCCCACCAGCTCGAATCACTGGGGATAAACCCATGCCCCTCGGGGCTCCACAACTTGCCGCTGTGCATATGCCAGCCCTCCCAGCCGGGCACGGGCAGCTCAAACAGGCGCATGACCCGCAGCAGCCGGAAGGCCGCGTACGGCACGGTGACACGCCCGGAAACCCAGTACCGGATGGTGCGAGGCGTCACATGCAACATCTGTGCAGCAGTCTCCGGGGTCAGTCCGGCGTCGATGAGCAGGATTTTGAAGCGGGCGCCTTGGTGCAGGCGGGTTTCCCGGGCTTTGCGCACTTGGGGCTTGCGCTGCTTGTACTTTATACGATGTATATTATGTTAACTAATGCAATCGACTTCCAATTAGAGAATCACCCTGCCTACAGAATCCGAAATGAAACTGTAGGTACAGACGGATCGGCAAACGAACCACCCAATGCCATCTCACCTTCGCCGTGCAAGACACATTCATCTCTGCGCAACAGAAGATCCGAACCCTTTGCACCAGAAAAGCGGACCCAGCTACCGTAGCTGCTGACGTCCACAAGCACTACGCTCCCATTGCGCCACTCCAAACGGGCATGGGTACGCGATACACGCGGATCATTGACCATAAAGTCCACGGCACGAACACGCCCAATGCTGATGGGCAACTCAAAAGACTTAAAACGCTTGGTCAGACCGAGGCAACCTAGCTCAATCTCACGGCCCAGAGGATCGGCAGAACCATTGGCATAAACAGGATCAATTTCACCCTGCATGGTGAGAAAGTCAGAAGCCGCTTCTTCACGCCATTCAATCTGGTACACAGTGCAAGGTTCCGCACGGCCGCGGATATTGATGGGCCCAAGCATGCGGAATGTCACGCCTGCCGACTCACTGACGCTGTTGAGCGATGAGGCATTGGCCCAAATCTGACTGGGGCCAGCCAAATCGCACAACCGGGAAGAAACGTTGACTGCATCGCCGTAGCAGTCCCCATCAACAATCTCCACCTCGCCACTCGCCACTCCAACACGAATAGGCATGGCGACATCCGAGGTAACCATCGCCTTGCTGTGCAATCGCTGCAACTCAACAACCGCTTTCACCGCGCTTTCACCATCCTGGAATAGCGCTAACACGCCGTCCCCCAGGGTTTTCACGACGCGCCCACCGAACGTCACGCACTGGCCAGCGATCCAGTTGGTGATATGGGTTACGCGCTCCGTAGCCCGGGCATTCCCCAGAGATTCAAACACGGCTGTACTGCCGTGCAAATCAGTGAAAACAACCGTGGCCTGAATACCCATTACCAATAGTTCCTGTCAATGTTTAGTCAGAGAGTTTAGGGCATTGCACGTGAGACACCCTCCATTTGCACGCTGAAATATTGATTCCGGCGGATGCATGCCCTTCGCATAAAACATCCCCCTATCAACTGCTGCGAAATTACCACAGTTTCCAACAAACTCCCTCTTGCACGATTTTCTCAAGTACCACATAATAAATGAAGCCTAAGTCACTGATTAACATAGATTTTTACTTAAATAGCACTGTTTGTTTCAGATGAAAATCCAATCAGATACCGTAGAACGAAGCAATCTCACCCCCAAAGTACGCTGGACAGCGGGCTTTTTAATCAGTGGGGTGCAGAGTCTTTTTGGAAGTCGTTCCGCTTCAGAGCCCAGCCGTTTGCAGGTCGCAATGCGAGATATCCGCCAGTCCATGCTGGATTGTCTGGCTCAATACGGGATTGATGCGAAATCTTCCATTCACATGCGGGTTTCCTATGCCAGCGACATTGAGGATCTTTGGTATCTCCGCGGTGATGTCATGGCGGTCATCGCATCCAATGACGGCGAAGTTGTGGCCAAAAAGAAATTGGCCCAGATCAGCGATCGTTTCAACGGTTGGTTACCCAAAGGCCTTACCTCTCGGTCCAGCCCTCTCGGGAACCAGGTTTCCCACTGAACTATCCCTGATGGCCCCAAAGCATCAGCGCATCTCGCCCTTCAACATGCATGTCAATTTTTGCGCCTACAGGCAACAGCACTTTCGTCTGCACATGGCCAAACGGTAAGTTAGTCAGCACAGGAACCTTCAGCTTTTCCCGAAGCCATTTGACAACGGCTGCCAATTTGAACCCGCGGTCGTGCGGGGTCAGATCGAACCCAGTGAACTGCCCCAGGACAAGGGCCTTCTGATTCGCAAGAATGCCTGCGTAGTGCAGCTGGGTCAACATACGCTCCACCCGGTACGGATGCTCACCGGTATCCTCAAGGAACAGCACACCACCTTTGACTTGCGGGAAATAGGGGGTTCCTAACAAAGAGGTCAGGATGGTCAGGTTACCACCCCATAGTGTGGCATTGCGTAAGGACAAATCCACAGCATCATTGCTTGAGAGCTGTCTCCACCCTGCTCCTTCACCGCGTCCTTCCAGCATGTCGGCAAAACAATCTTCCATGATATCGTCTGGACACGGCAATGCACCGAACCCCTCGCAAAGTGCGGGTCCAGCCCACGAGAGCGCATCTGTTTTTGCAAGCAATGCCAGTTGCAACGCCGTGAAGTCACTGATACCGACAAATCGGGTTCCGCGCTCAATGGACTTCGCAACCTTCTTGTAGCTGATGTCCGGTAGCAGGCGCGTGATGCCATACCCGCCGCGCGATATCAGTGCCACATCTGCCCCACTCGTTGCGGCACGGTGAATTGACGCCAGTCGGGTGGCATCGTCACCCGCAAAACGCTGATCGCTACACAGTGCATCCGGGTCAACCTCTACCTCATGGCCGAGTGTTATCAGTCGCTTGATACCGCGTTTGAACGCGGCTTTGTCTCGAACAGCACCAGAGGGTGAGTAGATGTAGATATGTTTTTTCACGGACAGATTATCTGCCAGCAAAGGCTTCCAACACGGCAGTTGCGATGTCGCCACCACTCTCGGGCACAAAGTGCCCGACATGTTGCAGCACCATGGGCTCGGAACAATTGCGAATGGCATTTTTCAGCGCAGCCATCACGGGAGTCCCTGATACAGGATCTTGCACTCCCACCACCATAACAGTCTTGCCCTGCCATTGGTTACCCAGAAATTCGCGGGCTCGACGTGCAATTACAGCTCCCGCTGCATCCATGTGCTCTGGAACCATATCTGGAAAGGCCTTCAGTGCGGCACGGTAACCGGCATCCGGAAATGGGGCACTGTACGCATCACACTCTGCCTGTGTGAGGTGTGGATTTGCTCTCTTGAACAACCCAGCAATGTCAAAAACTGCTTTTCGGCGACACATTTCCCTCCATTTCAGAAACCCTTCTGTCAGCGGGATCTCCCCTGTCGCCAGCAAAGTGTTCATGACAACCAGCCCTTTGTAGCGCTGCGGCGCTTCCATTGGCAGCGTCAGCCCCAGAATCCCGCCCCAATCCTGCACGACCAATACGATGTTGCGTAAGTCGAGCACATCGATGAACTCGAGCAGGTAGTTGCGGTGGAACTCAAAATGGTGAAACGACGCGCGTTTGGGTTTATCACTTTTCCCGAAGCCAATCAGGTCTGGTGCGACCACCCGGTGTCCGGCCTTCAACCAGACGGGAATCATTTTCCGGTACAGGTAGCTCCATGCCGGGTTGCCGTGCAGACAAAGGTACACAGTGTTCGCATCCTTGGGGCCTTCGTCGAGATAGTGCATGCGCAGACCCGCCAGCGTGTTCAGATCACTGACAAAACGTCCCTTCCAAGGATAATCGGGCAAGCAGGCGAATCGAACCTCATCCGTACGGAGAGCATCCTCCCGAAGTGGCTGTGCGTGTGCTTTGTCCATGCGCCGGCGATTTTGAAAAAACGTCTGGAGAGGCAATGCGCACTCTTCCTGCAGAAGCCCCCCATGAACCTGGGTTTGATGGTTGAGCTGGCTGATCCCAAAGAGGTCAATGACTGAACCCGCCGCCCCCGTTTTGGGGTCTGGTGCGCCAAACACCACACGGCCCAGCCGGGCATGCAGCATGGCACCGGCACACATTGCACAGGGCTCTAGCGTGACGTAGAGGGTACATCCTTCAAGCCGGTAGTTTTCGAGTGTTTGCGCCGCAGACCGCAACGCAACAATTTCAGCGTGGGCCGTTGGATCGTGGCCATCAACTGGTGTATTTCGCCCAACCGCCAGGACTTCACCATCCCGAACAATGATTGCACCAACCGGGACCTCGCCTGCCAGCGCCGCCATTTCCGCCTGCTCAATGGCAAGGCGCATGAAGCGTTCATCGGCCACATCAACAGGGGCACTGCTGTCGGGCGCCCTCCTGGAGGGGCTCATTGACCCGCCGGACGCGCCTGTAGCCACTCTCGCAACTGGACGGTCGTCAAGGGCCTGGAGTAGAGATAACCTTGACCTTCATGGCACCCCAGTTTAAGGAGGGTCTCCGCTTGTCTTTCCTCTTCAATTCCTTCGGCAATGACCGTCAGCTTGAGATTGCGCCCCAACTCAATGACCATTGAGGCAATGTGCCCGCCCGAAACTTCCTGACTCAGTTCAGAGACAAATGCCCGGTCAATTTTGAGTCGGTCGATCGGCAATTGCCGAAGCTGACTCAGCGAAGAGTATCCGGTGCCAAAGTCATCTATAGCAATGGAAATACCCAGCTCCCGCACCAGGTGCAGTGTCTCCAGCATGAAATCGGCGTCTTCCATCGCAACAGATTCCGTGATTTCGAGCTCAAGACTGTTGGGTCGAATCCCGGTATCGAGTAATGCCGCATTGAGCTTTTCAAGGAACTCCGGGTGACGGAATTGCACTTGAGATACATTGACAGACATTCGCAAATCCGGGTACCCCAAGGCCTGAAGTCGCACCAGTTCATGGCAAGACATACGCAGTACCCAGTCACCGATGGCAACGATCATGCCCGAAGCTTCTGCCAGTGGAATGAACCTGTCCGGCGGAACAAACGTACCATCCTCGTTGCGCCAGCGAATGAGTGCCTCCATACCGACTAGTCTGCCCGACGACAAATTAACTTGCGGCTGGTAGACAATGAACAGGCGCTCGCTTTCCACCGCCAGGCGCAGATTCTGAAGAAATCGTACACGTTCCCGAATGTCCGAGCCCATTTCTGCGGAGAACATCACGAAGCCGCCACGACGGGTCTTCTTTGCGCGCTTAAGAGCGATATTGGCGTCTTTCAGAGCATCGTGCGCAAGTATGCTGCCGCCAAGTAAATTGGTCAGCCCCATGGTGGCCGTTACCACCATCGAATCATCTTTAACCACAATGGCATCGCGGAACAATCCAAGAATGTGAACGGGATCAACCACCCTCGCAGGCCCCATGAGACCGAATGTGTCACTGCCAATGCGAGCCAGGATGACATCGGGTCCGAGGTTGAACTTCAGTCGGTCAGCCACAGCCTGCAACAGACGGTCGCCCTGCTGGTGTCCCAACGCGTCGTTGATTTCCGAAAAATCGTCAAGATCCAGAATGCCGATAACATCGCCCTGTGTACGCTTCATCTCCAGGCGCTCTTCACACAGGTCAATGAACTTGTTGCGGTTGGGCAGCTCCGATAGCCGGTCATAGAACGCAAGCAGGTCGAGCTTGCGTATCTGCTCGTAGGCGCGCAACGCAGCCGTTACCGTGGCATACAGTTTGGTACGGGTAAGTTCTGATTTGGTCTTGTAGTCATTGATATCGAAATCGTGGATGGTTTCGATTTCAGGCGCATAGCCTGGTTGCCCGGTCCGCAAAATGATGCGCAGCTCGGTCAGCTTCAGACGTTGCCGAATGGTTTTGACGAGGGCAAGACCCGCATCTTCGCTTTCCATGACCACGTCCAGCAACACGACTGCAATGTCGCGCTCACGGGTGAGCAACTCGATTGCCTCCGATGCGGAATAGGCATGCAGAAATTCGAGTGGTCGTCCCAGAATCTTTACACCGGACAAAGCGAACGTTGTCGCCCGATGCACATCCGGCTCATCGTCGATCACCATCAGCCGCCAAACCAACTCCTTGGCGGAGACCGCATCATTTTCATCTTCCAGAAAATGGATTACGTCCGGGTCTATCGTCATGGGTGCAATTGTTTGCTGTTTTGGTGCATTGTGCACCAATCCTCGGTCTATCAACAGACGCCACAATGCTGACTAGGGTAAACCGGGAGAGCCCTTCCGTTGTGCCCCCCTACTCCCACTCAATGGTCGCCGGTGGCTTGCTGCTCACGTCGTAGGTCACGCGGTTGATACCGCGGACTTCATTGATGATCCGGCTCGACACCTTCTTGAGCAACGCGTAAGGAAGTTCCGCCCAGTCCGCTGTCATGAAGTCGCTCGTTTGCACCGCACGCAACGCCACGACGTAGTCATAAGTGCGGCCATCGCCCATCACACCGACGCTCTTGACTGGCAAAAACACGGTAAAGGCCTGACTGGTCAGGTCATACCAACTCTTGCCACTTTCAGGGTCGACGAAGTTGCGCAGCTCTTCGATGAAAATCGCATCGGCACGGCGCAACAAATCGGCGTATTCCTTCTTGATTTCACCCAGAATGCGCACCCCCAGACCGGGTCCAGGGAATGGATGCCGGTACACCATGTGGTACGGCAAGCCCAGCGCCACGCCCAGTTCCCGAACTTCGTCTTTGAACAATTCGCGCAGCGGCTCCAGCAATTTGAGACCCAACTGCTCCGGCAGTCCACCCACATTGTGGTGACTCTTGATGGTGACATCCTTCTTGTTGCCTGCACCGCCGGACTCAATCACATCGGGATAGATAGTGCCCTGTGCCAACCAGGCGACGTGGCGCGAATGGTCATTCTTGAGTTTGGCTGCCTCGGCTTTGAATACCTCAACGAATTCGCGCCCGATAATTTTGCGTTTGGCTTCAGGGTCGCTCACTCCTTTGAGATGCCCAAGAAACTGCTCTTCGGCATCCACCCGCACAACCTTGGCGTGCAGCTTGCCGACAAACATATCCATCACCATGTCGCCTTCATCCAGGCGAAGCAGTCCATGGTCCACAAACACGCAAGTCAGCTGATCCCCAATGGCACGGTGTATGAGCGCCGCTGCCACAGAGGAATCCACACCGCCAGACAGGCCAAGGATCACTTCCTCGTCACCCACTTGCGTACGAATCCGCTCCACGGCCTCGCTGATGTAATCACCCATGATCCAATCTGCTCGGGTGCCGCAAATATCCAGAACAAATCGTTCCAGAATGGCTGCACCCCGTTTGGTGTGGGTCACTTCTGGGTGGAACTGCACACCATAAAAGCGCCGATCTTCATCGGCCATACCGGCTATCGGGCAACTATCGGTGCTAGCCATCAGTTTAAACCCGTGCGGCAATTCTGTGACCTTGTCGCCATGGCTCATCCATACCTGCAGCATCCCATGCCCCATGGGCGTGGTGTAGTCCTGAATGCCATCGAGCAATTGCGTATGGCCATGGGCGCGGACATCGGCATGGCCAAATTCGCGCGTGTGCCCACTGGTGACGAGGCCACCAAGCTGGTGGGCCATAGTTTGCATGCCGTAACAGATGCCCAGCACCGGAATACCCAGCTCGAAAACGGCCTGCGGCGCCTTGTCAGTACTCTCTTCGTACACACTGGCATGGCTCCCAGACAGGATGATGCCCTTGAGGGAACCATCGCGTGCATAGGCACGTACCCAGTCTTCACTGACATCACAGGGATGCACCTCACAAAAAACGTGCGCCTCACGGATGCGACGCGCGATCAGCTGGGTGACCTGTGAACCGAAATCGAGAATGAGAATTTTCTGATGCATAAGGTACGGCGGCCACTTTTCGGCGGGCCGCCCCGAGAAAAAATTAACCCCCTCGGGGGGCGGCAACGCGCACAGCGGTGGAGCGTGGGGGAATCATTCAGCCCGGTAGTTAGGAGCTTCTTTGGTAATTTGCACGTCGTGCACGTGGCTCTCGCGGATACCGGCAGTTGTGATTTCCACGAACTCTGCCTGGTTCTGCATGTCTTCAATGGTGGCACAGCCGCAATAGCCCATGCTGGCACGAATACCACCGGCCATCTGGAACACGATGGCGACCATGGAACCT
>CAUJJV010000048.1 GCA_963205375.1 Pseudomonadota bacterium | reverse complement strand
ACGGACGCGGTATTCGCATAAAGCGATTTATCAACGATTGGCCAACAATATTAAAGAGGAGACAGCCATGATTCGTTCCGTTCTGACCTTTGCTATCGGTATTTCGTCCTTCGGTGCTATGGCACAGATGACGCCTGTGGGCTTGTGGAAAACCATTGATGACAGCGATGGGACCGCCAAGTCCGAAATCCGCATCGTCGAGAACGCCGGGGTGGTATCCGGCAAAGTGGAAAAAATCCTTGATCCCAAGGCCAAGCAGGACGACAAATGTGTCGAGTGCAAGGATGAGCGCAAAGACCAGCCTATTCTGGGCATGGAAATCCTGCGCGGTCTCAAGAAGGCCGATGGCAAGGATGTGTGGGAGGGCGGTAACGTTCTCGACCCCAACAATGGCAAGGTGTACCGCGCCACTGTCACTCCTATCGAGGGTGGCACCAAGCTACAGATGCGTGGGTACATCGGATTCTTCTACCGGACCCAAACCTGGATCCGCGTCCAGTAATTTTCAGGAAACCTCATGTCCCGTTTCAATGTTCGTAAAGTCGCCGTCCTCGGCGCAGGGGTGATGGGTGCGCAAATCGCCGCCCATCTGGTGAATGTCAAAGTGCCGGTGGTCCTGTTTGACCTGCCAGCCAAGGAAGGCCCCAAAAACGGGATCGTGACGCGTGCAGTGGAGGGCTTGAAGAAACTCAAGCCCGCCCCGCTGGGTGTGGCGGACGACGCCGTGCTGATCCAGCAGGCCAATTACGAAGAGCACATGGACGTGCTCAAGGGTTGCGACCTCATCATTGAAGCGATTGCCGAGCGCATGGACTGGAAGCTCGATCTGTACAAGAAGATCGCGCCGTTCATCGCTCCCCATGCCATCGTGGCATCCAACACCTCGGGCCTGTCGATCACCAAGCTGTCCGAAGCATTACCCGAGGAAATCAAGCCGCGTTTCTGCGGCATCCATTTCTTCAACCCACCCCGCTACATGGCGCTGGTGGAGTTGATCAACACCCCCACCACCCAGCCACAAATCCTGGACGATCTGGAAGCCTTTGTCACCGGCAACCTGGGCAAGGGCGTGGTACGTGCCAAGGACTCTCCCAATTTCATCGCCAATCGCGTCGGCATCGCCGGCATGCTGGCCACCATGAAGGAAGTCCAGAACTTCGGCCTGACCTTCGATGTGGTCGATGACCTCACCGGCAAGAAACTCGGCCGCGCCAGCTCCGGTACCTTCCGCACGGCGGACGTGGTCGGTCTGGACACCATGGCCCATGTCATCAAGACGCTGCAGGACACGCTGAGCCTGGAGACCGATCCTTTCTACGAGAGCTTTGCAACACCTGAGGTGCTCAAGACGCTGCTGGAGATGGGCAACTTTGGTCAAAAGACCAAAGCGGGTTTCTTCAAGAAGGTTGGCCGCGATGTGATGCGCTTTGACCTGGCAAGCAAAGAATACGTGCCCGCTGGCCAGAAGGCCGACGAAGTCTACGGGCGCATGCTCAAGAAGCCTGCAGGCGAGCGCCTCAAGCTGTTGCGCAATGCCGAAGGTGCACAGGGCCAGTTTCTGTGGGCCATCCTGCGCAACAGTTTCCATTACGCTGCCGTGCACCTGGCTTCCATTGCCGACAATGCCCGCGATGTGGACTTCTGCATGCGCTGGGGCTTTGGCATGAAGCAGGGCCCGTTCGAGCTGTGGCAGGAAGCCGGCTGGCTCGAAGTGGCCAACATGATCAAGGAAGATATCGATTCGGGCAAGGCACTGTGCAAGACACCGCTGCCCGACTGGGTCTTCAAGGGACCGGTGGCCGACGCTGGCGGTGTGCACACCGCTGCAGGTTCCTGGAACCCCACATCGGGCACGTTTGCCCCGGTGCGCAAGCTGCCGGTGTACACACGCCAGCACTTTCCCGAGAGTGTGCTGGGTGCCAACGCCCCTTCCGCCACTAAGGCCGGCACGACGGTGCAGGAAGATGAGTCCATGCGTCTGTGGACGCTCGATGGTGACGTGCTCATTGCCAGCATCAAGACCAAGATGCACGCTATCAGCCCGGATGTGGTCGAAGGCTTGATCATGGCGGTGGACATGGCCGAGAAAGATTACAAGGGCCTGGTGATCTGGTCCCCTGACGACATGTTCTCTGCAGGCGCTGATTTGCAGGCCATGCTGCCAGCCTTCATGATGGTCGGCGTGAGTGCCATTGATGGTGCCGAGCAGGAAATGCAAAGCAGCATGCTCAGGCTGCGCTACGCGAGTGTGCCCACGGTCTCAGCCATTCGCGGCCTGGCGCTGGGTGGTGGCTGCGAGATGGCGGTGTACTCAAACAAACGCGTCGCCGCCATGGAGAGTTACATCGGTCTCGTGGAGGTGGGGGTGGGCCTGGTGCCCGGCTCAGGTGGTTTGACTTACATCGCCCGGCGCGCGGCGGAGAATGCCGCTACCAGCACCAACAAGGACATTCTGCCCTTCCTCACGGAGGGTTTCACGGCTGCGGCGATGGCCAAGGTGGGTACCAGTGCGATTGAAAGCCGCAAGCTGGGTTATCTGCTGGACACGGACGTGATCGTGCCTAACAAGGACGAGCTGCTGTTCGTGGCCATCAATGAAGCCAAGGCGCTGTTCAATTCGGGTTACCGCGCGCCGCACAAGCGCACCTTCGCCGTGGCTGGCCGTAACGGCTGCGCCACCATCAAGGGCTCATTGGTCAATATGCGCGACGGCGGTTTTATCAGCGAACACGATTTCCATATTGCCAGCCTGATCGCCAACGTGGTGTGTGGCGGCGACGTGGATACCGGCACGCTGGTGACTGAGGAGTACGTGATGGCACTTGAGCGCAAGGCGTTTTGCTCGCTGCTGACGCACCCCAAGACCCAGGAACGCATCATGGGAATGATGTCCACCGGCAAGCCCCTTCGCAACTGAATGCAACTGAACTGACCAGGACAAATCACCATGAAACAAGTTCAAGAAGCCTACATCGTCGCTGCCACGCGTACCCCTATTGGCCGCTCGCACCGCGGGTTTTTCCGCAACATGCGCCCGGATGATCTGCTGGTCAAAACCCTGCAGGCTGCGCTGGCGCAGGTACCCAGTCTGGACCCGGCAACCATCGAAGACCTGATCTGCGGCTGTGCCATTCCCGAGGGGCCGCAGGGTCTGAACGTCGCCCGTATTGGCGCTGTGCTCGCAGGCCTGCCTACCAGCGTAGGTGGTATTACCGTCAATCGCTTTTGTGCGTCTGGCATCAGTGCCATCCAGATGGCGGCTGACCGGATTCGCGTGGGTGAAGCTGATGTGATGATGGCCGCTGGCGTGGAGAGCATGAGCATGGTGCCCATGATGGGCAACACGCCGTCGCTGTCGCCAGCCATGTTCAATAACGCTGAAAACATTGGTATTGCCTATGGCATGGGCCTGACCGCCGAGAAAGTCGCGAACCAGTGGAAAGTCAGCCGTGCCGCACAGGATGAGTTTGCCTACCAGTCGCACATGAAAGCCATCGCCGCCATGAAGACTGGTGACTTTACTGCCGAGATCACACCGATTGAAGTGACTGAGCGCACGCCAGATATGGAAACCGGCGACGTTTCCACCACCACGCGCACAGTCAGTCTGGATGAAGGTGCCCGCCCAGACACCACGGTGGAGGGGCTGTCCAAACTCAAAACTGTCTTTGCAGTACGCGGCTCTGTCACAGCGGGTAACAGTTCGCAAACGTCGGACGGCGCAGGCGCTTTGATTCTGGCCAGCGAAAAAGCGGTGAAGCAATTTGGCCTGAAGCCACTGGCCCGGTTCGTCAGCTTTGCCAGCAAAGGTGTGCCGCCGCACATCATGGGCATTGGCCCCATTGAAGCCATTCCCGCGGCTCTGCGCTATGCAGGTCTGAAGCAGCAGGATATCGACTGGTTTGAATTGAACGAAGCCTTTGCGGCTCAGTCGCTGGCGGTCATCAATACTTTGGGGCTGGACCCGACCAAGGTCAATCCCATGGGTGGCGCCATCGCGTTGGGTCACCCGCTGGGCGCCACCGGTGCTATCCGGTCAGCGACAGTGATTCACGCCTTGCAACGCAAAAATCTGCGGTATGGCATGGTCACGATGTGCGTGGGCATGGGGCAAGGCGCAGCAGGTATTTTCGAACGCGTCTGATCCCTCTGGCAACGAAGGCCACCGCAGAGTGGTCATTTGTTCTATTCAGGAGATGAGCATGATGGCTTTGACAATTCAGGCATCCGGAGGTGTATCCATC
>CAUJJV010000047.1 GCA_963205375.1 Pseudomonadota bacterium | reverse complement strand
GCCACATCGTCTTTCACGTCCAGTGCGAGTGAGATGTCGGGTGCAATCAACCCGTGGTGGCGGCACCAGCGTGACAGGGCCAGGTGCAAGGTTGGTGCGCTGATGGACGCACGCGCCAGCATGCCATAGCTGCCCCAGGGCAGGCGGCGGCTGAACCAGCCCAGCGCTTCGTCATCGAGTTCGCGCATGGCGGCCTCGGACAGGCGCTCCATTTGCCAGGCAGTGATGCGTCCGCGGGGGCGGGGGATGTCTTCTGGCGCAATCTGTACCTGTTGCAATGCCTGGGCCGGGTCTTTGCCATAGCGCGCGTAGGCCAGCAGAATCGCTTGGACGAAGGCCATGGGCGTTGCGGCGATAGGGGTAGGGGTAGGGGAGACCATGGCATCGGTAGTGTGCCAGAAATTCAGGGTCTGGCACGATTTGCAACCTTGATGGCCTGCCCGGATGGCCTCTGCCCGTTCAAAATGCGGGGTACACCGAAAACATCTACCGGACACAGACCATGCCCATTCTGGAGACCAAACTCAACGCCCGATCTGCCGACTTCCAGGCCAACGCCACTGCCATGCGTGCGCTGGTGGCAGACCTGAATGCCCAAATCGACAAGGCGGCACTCGGTGGTGGCGAGGCAGCGCGCGCCAAGCACACTGCCCGCGGCAAGCTGTTGCCGCGCGACCGCGTGGGCATGCTGCTGGACCCCGGCACCCCGTTCCTCGAACTCTCGCCGCTGGCCGCCCTGGCCATGTACCCGGACCGTGACGGCAGCGACAGTGCACCGTGCGCGGGCGTGATTGCCGGTATCGGCCGCGTCAGTGGGGTGGATTGCATGATCGTCTGCAATGACGCCACCGTGAAGGGCGGTACCTACTACCCGCTCACCGTCAAGAAGCACCTGCGCGCGCAGGAAGTGGCGGCGCAGAACAACCTGCCCTGTATTTACCTGGTGGACTCGGGCGGCGCCAACCTGCCCAACCAGGACGAGGTCTTCCCCGACCGCGACCACTTTGGCCGTATCTTCTTCAACCAAGCCAATATGAGCGCGCAGGGCATTGCCCAGATCGCCGTGGTCATGGGTAGCTGTACCGCCGGTGGCGCCTATGTGCCGGCCATGAGCGATGAGACGATCATCGTCAAGAACCAGGGAACCATTTTCCTGGGCGGTCCTCCGCTGGTGAAAGCGGCCACGGGCGAAGTGGTGACGGCCGAAGACCTGGGGGGTGGCGATGTGCATACGCGCCTCTCCGGCGTGGCCGACCATCTGGCGCAAAACGATTTGCATGCGCTGTCGCTGGCCCGCGAAGCGATTTCGCATTTGAATAAAAACAAGGTGCTGTCCCCCATCACACAAGCGCCGGTTGCTCCTAAATTTGCAGCAGAGGAGTTGTACGGGGTGATTCCCACCGACACCCGCAAGCCGTTTGATGTGCGCGAAATCATTGCCCGCATCGTGGATGCGTCCGAGTTCCATGAGTTCAAGCCACGCTATGGCAACACGCTGGTGTGCGGCTTTGCCCACATCGAAGGCATGCCGGTGGGCATCATTGCCAACAACGGCATTCTGTTCAGTGAGTCGGCGCTCAAAGGCGCGCACTTCATCGAACTGTGCTGCCAGCGCAAGATTCCGCTGGTGTTTCTGCAGAACATCACCGGCTTCATGGTGGGCCGCAAGTACGAGAACGAAGGCATCGCCCGCAATGGCGCCAAGATGGTGACCGCCGTGGCCACCGCCCAGGTGCCCAAGTTCACCATCATCATCGGTGGGTCTTTTGGCGCCGGCAACTACGGCATGTGTGGCCGCGCCTACAGCCCGCGCTTCCTGTGGATGTGGCCCAACGCCCGCATCTCGGTCATGGGTGGCGAGCAGGCGGCCAGTGTGCTGGCCACGGTCAAGCGCGACGGCATTGAGGCCAAGGGCGGCGCCTGGAGCAAGGACGAGGAGGAGTCGTTCAAGGCGCCGATCCGCCAGCAGTACGAAGTGCAGGGCCACCCCTACTACGCCACCGCGCGCCTGTGGGACGACGGCATCATTGACCCCGCCGACACCCGCCGCGTACTGGCACTGGGCCTCTCCGCGTCGCTGAATGCGCCCATTCCCGATACCAAGTTCGGCGTGTTCCGGATGTAAAGGCACGCAGGACCGCAGCCATGCAAACCCTCGATACGGCCCAACTCATTGCCCTGGCGGGTGCCCTGGGCTGGGCCAGTGGCGTGCGCCTGTATCTGGTGGTGTTGCTCACCGGGTTTGCCGGTTTCATGGGCTGGGTCGAACTGCCCATGGGGCTGCGCCTGCTGGCCCACCCGGTGGTGCTGGGCGCCAGCGGCTTCATGGTGCTCGTCGAGTTTTTTGCCGACAAGGTCCCGGGGCTGGACTCGCTGTGGGACATGGTGCACACGGTGATCCGCATTCCCGCGGGTGCTGCACTGGCGGCCGGTGTCTTTGGCGCTGACAGTGCGGCCATGGGTCTGGTGGCCGCCGTGTTGGGCGGCTCGCTGGCTGCAACCAGCCATGCCGCCAAAACCACCACCCGTGCGGCCATCAATACCTCGCCAGAGCCGTTCAGCAACATCGGCGCATCGCTGGCCGAGGATGGCCTGGTGCCTCTGGCGCTGTGGCTGTCGGTCACCCACCCGATGGCCTTTGCGGTGCTGCTGGTCGTCCTGCTGGTGCTGGGTGTCTGGCTGATCCGTACCTGCTGGCGTTACCTGCGTTCGCTCTTTTCGCGTCTAACCCGTATTTTCAGCGGCATGCCCGACCCCGGTGCCATGCCCGCATTCCGCTTTTCCAAGAATTCCCCCGGAGAACCTCCCCATGTTTAACAAGATCCTTATCGCCAACCGTGGCGAAATCGCCTGCCGCGTGGCTGCGACGGCCGCGCGCCTGGCCATCAAGACGGTGGCCGTGTAT
>CAUJJV010000046.1 GCA_963205375.1 Pseudomonadota bacterium | reverse complement strand
TTTGACGCATCGTCTGACGGTCGATGCAGTCTCTCCACAGAGTCGACTCATAGGGACGACGTGTAGGGGCGACGTTTAGGGGCGACTTGTAGGGGCGACTTCAGTCGCCCACCAGCCCGTAATACAAGGTGCCGTTCGTTGATCGCAGTCCGCGGGCGACTGAAGTCGCCCCCACAATCCCTCCAGCCGCCCTCAGCGCCTTCCATAGCCCCCTTCAGCTTCATCCAGCGGGTGATCCTGCCGAAGGACGAGTCCGCGGTCGAACGAATTCGACCCCACAGTCCCTACCCTCCTCCATGAAGACGGCGCGGGAAAAGGCAGGCACATTCACCGCACGCAATACGAAGAATCACTTGCCGCTGCGGAGAATCGGGCGTTTAATCTCCGCATGAACAGCGGAGAAAAACTCTACATCTGGCAGGACGACGACTGGCCGAGCTGGCGCTACGACATCACGGCGCTGATGGACCTGCTGTCCAAAGTCAGTCGTGCTCAGGGCATGCTTCTGGGCCGTCTGGCCGACGTGGGCCTGAAGCTGCGCGACCAGGCCAGCCTGGCGGCCCTGACCGAGGATGTGCTCAGGACCAGCGAAATCGAGGGTGAAGTCCTCAATGTGCACTCGGTACGCTCCTCCATCGCCCGTCGCCTGGGGGTGGACATCGGGGCCGTCGCCCCCGTGGATCGACATGTGGAAGGCATCGTGGACATGGTACTGGACGCCACATCCCACGCCGCCCTGCCCCTCACCCCCGAGCGGCTGTGCGGCTGGCACGCGGCCTTGTTCCCGACCGGCTACTCCGGCATGACCCGGATCGCGACAGGCCAGTGGCGCACCGATGCCGATGGCCCCATGCAGGTCGTCTCCGGGCATGGAGGCCGTCGCAAGGTGCACTTTCAAGCCCCACCCGCCGACAGCCTTCCCACCGAGATCGAGCGCTTCCTGGCCTGGGCCAATGCCGAAACCGGTGAACCCACACTCATCAAGGCAGGGCTGGCGCACCTCTGGTTCGTCACCCTGCACCCCTTTGACGACGGTAACGGACGCATTGCCCGTGCCGTGGGCGACCTCTTCCTGACCCGTGCCGATGGCAGCGCCCAGCGCTTCTACAGCCTGTCCGCGCAGATCCAGCGGGACCGCAAGGACTATTACGAAATCCTAGAGTGGACCCAGAAAGGCACCCTGGATGTGACCGGCTGGCTGACGTGGTTCCTGACCACCCTGGGCCAAGCCATCGCCAGCGCCCAGACCACCCTGGACTCCGTACTGCAGAAAGCCCGCTTCTGGCAACGCTGGGCGGAGGTGCCCATGAACGAGCGTCAGATCAAACTGCTCAACCGGCTGCTCGACGGATTCGACGGCAAGCTCACCAGCAGCAAATGGGCAAGCATCGCCAAATGCTCACCCGACACGGCACTGCGGGATATCACGCAGTTGCTGGAGTTGGGGGTGCTGAGGAAGGCTGCGGGGGGTGGGCGAAGTACGGGGTATGAGTTGGTGGGGTGATTTGGCTGCGCAAGTAGTAGCCCTTTGGACGACGGATGACGAAGCAGTGGTCACATGAGCACGACAGCGCCCCGCACAACCGGGCAGACGATCTTTCCATTGGATTCCTGATGCAATGAAACCAACCAGTTTCTCTAAATCTATTTCTCGAAACACGTGCACTGCGCAGCCAAAGAGCCCTGCGCCAATAGACCAGCCAGCGACTGATGGGCGTTCAAGGCCAGCGCAAGGGAAGCGCACCACTCGGAGTTAAGAAAAGGGGGCTGCCGACCTTCTATAGTGGAAGAGAAGCCAGACTGAAGTCGCCCCTCCGTTTGACGCATCGTCTGACGGTCGATGCAGTCTCTCCACAGAGTCGACTCATAGGGACGACGTGTAGGGGCGACTTCAGTCGCCCACCCCGCGTCGATTACAGGCATGCCTTTGTAGTGGTCTAATTTCCTCGGACACCTCGATAGGTGGATCATCCACCCGTAGAGGAGAACTTGATGAAACAGAAACGCCGGGCGTTCGATGCGAGCTTCAAGCTGCAAGTCGTCCAGATGATCAGGGACCAAGGCCTGAGCGTCGGCCAAGTATGCCGCGACATGGGTCTGGGAGAGACCGCGGTGCGGCGCTGGCTCGCGCAACTCGATGCGGAGCAAAGCGGACAGGCAGGCATCGGCAAACCGCTGACGGCTGAACAGCAACGCATTCGCCAGCTCGAGGCGGAGAATCGGCAGCTTCGCCAGGACAATGACCTGTTGAAAAAAGCGTCGGCCTTCTTTGCCCGCGAACTGAAATGACCTACCGGTGCATCGCTCAGTTGCAAGAGAAGGCCGACAACACCGCATTGCTGTGCCGGTTGCTGGGCGTGAGTCGTTCGGGCTTCTACGCCGCCTGCTCACGCAGGGGCGAAGCCGCCAGGGTTTGCCCAACCAGCACCCACCTGCGCGCCGCCTTCACCGCCTCCGGACGCTGCTATGGCAGCCGGCGCCTGCGGGCCGTCCTGCATGCGCAGGGGCTTCGCGTGGGGCGATACCGGATACGAACCCTCATGCGTATCAATGGGCTACGTGCGGTGTGGCGGCGCAAATTCATTCACACCACCGACAGCCGCCACGGCTTGCCCATTGCCGACAATGTTCTGAACCGGCACTTCACTCCAGCCACGGCCAATGCAGCCTGGGTCTCGGACATCACCTACATCCGCACGCGCAGTGGCTGGCTGTACCTGGCGGCGGTGCTGGATCTGTACTCGCGCAAAATTGTCGGCTGGGCCATGGCGCCGAACATGCCTGCCGAACTGGTGTGCTCGGCCTTGCAGATGGCCATTACGCAGCGCCAACCACCGGCGGGCCTGATCGTGCATTCCGACCGTGGCAGTCAGTACGCCAGCGAAGCCCACCGTGCCTTGCTGAGCCGCCATGGCTTGACGGGCAGCATGAGTCGCAAAGGCAACTGTTGGGACAACGCTGTCATGGAGCGCTTCTTCCTCAATCTGAAGAGGGAGCGAGTCTGGCAGAACGACTACGCCAACCACGCCGAGGCGTGTCGTGACATTACCGATAACAACGTCGGGTTCTACAACAACGTCCGTCTGCACTCCACGCTGGTATAACAGCCGCAAACGGCCTATGAACGGAAAAACGCATTACAGCACCATAACGAGGTGTCCGGTAGTACTTGACCACTACAAACGTAAGCGTCCAACCGGCCCACCTTGCGCGGGTTGGCGTTGATGATGAGCATGGTGTCCACGCAAATTAGGTGGACACATGTACGCGAATCTCGTTAACGCGCCTCGGGGCCGCCATTGCCGAACCTATCCGGATGATTTCAAGACTCAGGTGGTGGCCGCCTGTCTGCAGCCTGGGGTTTCGATGGCGGCGGTGGCGCTGGCCAACGGGCTCAATGCCAATCTGCTGCGCCGATGGGTCAAGGAGGTTCGCGGTGGGGGCATGCCAGCAGCCCCCACCGCCGGCAGCAAGGACGCGCCAGCCAGCCCCGCGCCACCCACCCTGGTTCCGGTGACGGTAGCCTTACCGGAGGAGGTGCCCTCGGGGGAGATCAAGATTGAGATTCACCGCGCCCAGGCGGTGTTTCAGATTAGTTGGCCGGCCGCTGAGTCGGCCAGTTGTGCGCAGTGGTTGCGTGAGGTGCTGCGATGATTCGGCCCGAGCAGGTCTGGCTGGCGGTCGAGCCAATCGATATGCGGATGGGCATTGACGGTCTATCACTGCAGATTCAGCAGGCCCTGGGGCGATCGCCCTGCGATGGAACGGCCTATGCCTTTCGCAACCGCAGCGGCAACACGGATCAAGTTGCTGGTTTGGGATGGAACCGGG
>CAUJJV010000045.1 GCA_963205375.1 Pseudomonadota bacterium | reverse complement strand
CACCGACGCCCGGGCACGCCGCGTCGTGTTCACAGCCATCGGAATCGCCTGGCTGGATGCCTACCGCGCAGCAGTGGCCCAGGCCGAGTCCGAAATGCGCCAGTCCATCGGCCCCGAAGTCACCACCGTCGTCACCCTGGGGCTGGAAGCCTATTGCAGCCAGTAGCGGCCTAGAATGGCGACATAACGAGGAGAGCGACATGCGAATTTTGATTGCCGAAGACGACCAGGTACTGGCCGACGGCCTGTTGCGAGCCCTGCGCGGTGCAGGCGCGGCAGTAGACCATGTGGCCAGCGGCTCCGAAGCCGACGCTGCCTTGATGACCAACACCGAATTTGACCTGCTGATCCTGGACCTGGGTCTGCCCAAAATGCACGGTCTGGAGGTGCTCAAGAAACTGCGCGGGCGCGGCTCTTCACTCCCGGTGCTCATCCTCACCGCGGCCGACAGCGTGGATGAGCGCGTCAAGGGGCTCGATTACGGCGCCGACGACTACATGGCCAAGCCGTTCAGCCTGCAGGAACTCGAAGCACGCGTGCGCGCACTGGTCCGCCGCGGCATGGGTGCCACCACCAGCAGCATCAAGCACGGCCCCCTGACCTACGACCAGGCTGGCCGCGTGGCCACCATCGACGGCAAGATGGTGGAGCTCTCGGCCCGCGAACTCGGCCTGCTGGAAGTGCTGCTGCAGCGCGCCGGCCGTCTGGTGAGCAAGGACCAGCTCGTGGAGCGCCTGTGTGAGTGGGGCGAAGAGGTCAGCAACAACGCCATCGAGGTCTACATCCACCGCCTGCGCAAGAAGATCGAAAAAGGCCCCATCCGTATCGCCACCGTGCGCGGTCTGGGTTATTGCCTCGAAAAAATCCCCGGATAACCGTTAGCTGCGCGTGAAGATATTCCAGCGTGAGCAACGGTCCCTGTTCGGGGAAATCCTGGACTGGATGCTCACGCCGCTGCTGCTGCTATGGCCTATCAGCCTGGTGCTGACCTGGCTGGTGGCGCAAGGCATTGCCGGCAAGCCTTTTGACCGGGCGCTCGAATACAACGTGGGCGCGCTGGCCCAGTTGATCACGGTCCACCAGAACCACGCCCAATTCGTCCTGCCGCTGCCCGCGCGCGAGTTGCTGCGGGCCGATGATGCCGATACCGTGTACTACCAGGTGCTGGGACCCGGGGGCGAATTTCTGGGTGGTGAAAAAGCCCTCCCCCTGCCCCCCGAAGACGAGAAGATGGCGGCCGGCGAGGTGCGCATCCGCGATGGTGAATTCAAGGGCACCGAACTGAAGATCGCCTACATGTGGGTGCGGCTGGACCTGCCCAACGCCCGCCCGGCCCTGGTCCAGGTGGCAGAAACCATGGAAAAACGCTCCGTCCTCGCCACCGAAATCGTCAAGGGTGTGATGCTCCCGCAGTTTGTGGTGTTGCCGCTGGCCGTGCTGCTGGTATGGATGGCGCTGGTGCAGGCCATCAAACCGCTGAACCATCTGGAAGAGCGCATCCGCGCGCGCGACCCCGACGACCTCAGCCCGCTGGACGTGGAAGCAGTCCCACTGGAGGTGGCGCCACTGGTGTCCTCCGTGAATGACCTGCTGATGCGCCTGAAAGACTCGATTTCCACCCAGAAGCGCTTTCTGGCCGATGCGGCGCACCAGCTCAAAACGCCGCTGGCCGGCTTGCGCATGCAGGCCGATCTCGCACAACGTGAAGGCAGCAGCGCAGAAGACCTCAAGCAGTCCCTGCGCCAGATCGGTCGCTCCAGCATCCGGGCCACCCACACCGTCAACCAGTTGCTCGCGCTGGCGCGCGCGGAGAGCAGTGGTGCAGTTTTAAGCCACCAGCCCTGCGATCTGGCCAAACTCACCATGGACGTGATCCGCGACTGCGTCCCCCGTGCCATGGAAAAACACATCGACCTGGGCTTCGAAGGCGCCCAGCCCGGCAGTGAAGGTGTCGTCGTGTCCGGCAACCCTACGCTGCTCAAGGAGATGGTGCGCAACCTGGTGGACAACGCCATCAACTACACCCCTTCCAATGCCGAAAAACCGGGGGTGATCACGGCGCGGGTCCTGGTAGACCCCTTCAGCAGGGTACTGGTACTGCAGGTGGAAGACTCGGGCCCGGGCATCCCGGCGGCCGAACGGGAACTGGTGTTCCAGCCTTTCTACCGCGCACTGGGCAACGAAGCCGACGGATCGGGCCTGGGACTGCCCATCGTGCTGGAAATTGCCCGGCAGCACCACGCCACGGTCACGCTGGATGACAGCCGGCCAGGGCAATCCTCACCCGGTGCCTGCTTCACGGTGCGTTTTGCCCGGGACGCCCAGGCAACCGAGTTACTGGGCTGACCCGGCGCAACTGCGCAGCGGCTGTCCGGCCAGTTGCGGCCTGACTTCTTCGAGCTTCTGCTTCAGCGCTGTGGTCACGGCGGGCAGCCTCAATTCGGCGCCGCTGGCCTGCGCGCGCTCCTGCACCACCCTGGCGGTACGGATGCCGCGTTTCACGAACTGGGCCAGGGCGCTGTCTGCCGCCGCCTGGCTGTCAAATGCCCCTAGCGACAAGCCCATGGCAAGGGACGGTGCGGCGACGTCCTCGGCCTTGATATTCATCGCCGCGAGTTCACCGCGCTTTTTGGTCACCGCGGCAGCATCAGCGTACTTGCCCATGTAGACGATCCAGCGTGCTGGAATTTCGGCAGGCTCCATCTTCCACACGCCGCTGGGCAGGCTGGCTTCGAGTGCATGGCCCAGGGCTTGTGCCTGGGTTTCGGTGAACGGGCCCGCCACTAGGCATTCTTTAGGTGCCTGCGCTGCCTTGGCCTGCTCTTCCAGGGCCTTGAAATCGGCCGGTGTCAGCACCCGCAAGGCTTCTGGCTTGACCTGTTGCGCCATGCGCTGCGGTTCGCTCTGCTGGGTTGGCGCAAAGCCATACGCCCGCAACAAACCCTGCGTCCACGCGAAATACAGGCCATTGGCCAGGATCAGGACAAGCAGCAGCACTCGCAACATACGTTCACCGTGGTGGGGTTCAATCGGGGGATGCCGGGCGCACACTCACCTCGGCACTGGAAATTTTCTTCACACCCGTGGCAGTATGCACCAGCAGTGCCCCACCGGCATCCACGCCCCGCGCTACTCCTGTCAGCCCATCCGAACACACCACCTCGCGGCCACCCAGCACGTCGCGCGCACCGTAGGCGGCCACCAGCGGCGCAAACCCTTGTGCCGCGAAGCGCTGAATCGCGCGCACCAGCGGCGCCATGATGTGTTCCAGCACATCCGGGGCCTGTACCTCCGGCAGCACCTCGCGCAAGCCTGCCGGTGGC
>CAUJJV010000044.1 GCA_963205375.1 Pseudomonadota bacterium | reverse complement strand
GGCCGCCCCATCGTCAATATGTTCCCGCTGCAGGAAGGCGAAAAAATCACCGTGGTCCTGGCACTGACCGGTGAAAAGCGCACCTTCCCGGCCGACCAGTATGTGTTCATGGCCACCAGCATGGGCACGGTCAAGAAGACCGCGCTGGACGAATTCAGCAACCCACGCAAGGGCGGCATCATTGCCGTGAACCTGGACGAAGGCGACTATCTGATTGGCGCTGCGCTGACCGACGGCAAGCACGACGTGATGCTGTTCAGTGACGGCGGCAAGGCTGTGCGCTTTGACGAAGACGATGTACGTCCGCTGGGCCGCAATGCCCGCGGCGTGCGCGGCATGTCACTGGACCCCAGCCAGAGCGTGATCGCCATGCTGGTGGCAGAAGACGAGCAGCAAAGCGTGCTGACCGCCACCGAAAACGGTTACGGCAAACGCACCAGCATCACCGAATACACCCGCCACGGCCGTGGCACCAAGGGCATGATTGCCATCCAGCAGTCCGAGCGCAACGGCAAAGTGGTCGCGGCCACGCTGGTGCATGCCGACGACGAGATCATGCTGATCACCGACAAGGGCGTACTGGTACGCACCCGGGTCAGCGAAATCCGTGAACTCGGCCGAGCCACCCAGGGCGTGACCCTGATTGGCTTGGACGAAGGCTCCAAACTCAGCGGCCTGCAGCGCATTGTGGAAAACGATGCCAACCCGGCCGATGCGGAATCGGGCGACGATGCAGGCCAAGAAGCAGAAGGCACCTAAATCAGCACAATTGCTATAAAATTAATAGCTGCTTGCGCATATTTAACGGGGGCTAGAGCCCCATTTAACCCATAACCTGCGATGCAACGCCCTTACAACTTCTCGGCCGGACCGGCCGCCATGCCAGCGGAAGTGCTGGCGCAAGCCGCCGACGAGATGTTGAGCTGGCCCGATGCCAGCGGCCAGCGTTGCGGCATGGGTGTGATGGAGATGAGCCACCGCGGCAAGGAGTTCCAGAGCATCTACGAGGCAGCAGAAGCCAACCTGCGCGAGTTGCTGGCGGTGCCGGCCCAATTCAAGATCCTGTTCATGCAGGGTGGCGGTCTGGCTGAAAACGCCATCGTTCCGCTGAACCTCAGCGCCCTGCGCACCCCTGCAGGCCAGCCTGGTGTGACTGATTTTGTAGTGACCGGCAGCTGGAGTGAGAAATCACTCAAGGAAGCCGGCAAGTACAGCCAGGCCAACACTGCAGCATCGGGCAAAGACAGTGGTTTTACGGCCATTCCGCCCGCCAGCAGCTGGCACCTGAGCACCGACGCCAGCTATGTGCACCTGTGCACCAACGAGACCATCCATGGCGTGGAATTCCACACCCTGCCGGACCTCAAGGCCCTGGGCTCCAAGGCTGAGCTGGTGATCGACTTTTCGTCTCACGTAGCTTCGCGCCCGGTGGACTGGAGCAAAGTGGGCCTGGCCTTTGGCGGCGCGCAAAAGAACCTGGGTCCTGCTGGCCTCACCCTCGTGGTCGTGCGCGAAGACCTGCTGGGCCACGCCCTGCCGATCTGCCCGAGCGCCTTCAACTACAAAACCGTGGCCGACAACGGCTCCATGTACAACACGCCTCCCACCTATGCCATTTACATGGCGGGTCTGGTGTTCCAGTGGCTCAAGCGACAGGGTGGTATTGCGGCGATGGAATCCCGCAACATCGCCAAAGCCGAGCTCCTGTACAACACGATTGATGCCTCCGGCTTTTACATGAACGGCGTTGCCCGGGGCGCCCGCTCGCGCATGAACGTGCCCTTCTTCCTGCGCAACGAAGCGCTGAACGACGCCTTTCTGGCCGGCGCCAAAGCTGCCGGTCTGCTTCAGCTCAAGGGCCACAAGTCGGTCGGTGGCATGCGGGCCAGCATCTACAACGCCATGCCGCTGGAAGGCGTACAGGCGCTGGTGCAGTACATGCAGGAATTTGAGCGCACCCACGGCTGAACCAACCAACATGGCACGTACCCTCCCCGAACTCCGAGTCCTGATCGACGCTGTCGACCAGGAATTGCTGACCCTGCTCTCCCGCCGCGCATCCCTGGCCCATGAGGTGGGTGAAATCAAGAAGGTGGAGGGCTCGGCGGTGTTCCGTCCCGAGCGCGAAGCCCAGGTCATCGCCAACCTGCAGCAAGCCAACCAGGGTGGACTCAAAAACGAGAGCGTGGCCATCATCTGGCGCGAAATCATGTCGGCCTGCCGTGCGCTGGAAGCGCCGCAACGCGTGGCCTACCTGGGCCCCAAGGGCACCTTCAGCGAAGAGGCTGCACAGCGGTTTTTTGGCTCCAGCATCACGCACGTGCCTTGCGCCAACTTTGACGAAGTGTTCCACGCAGCGACCGCCGGCTCGGCAGAGTTTGGCGTGATCCCCGTGGAGAACAGCACCGAGGGCGTGGTGACCCGCTCGCTCGATTTGCTGCTCAACTCCCCGCTGCACATCGTGGGCGAAATCAGCCTGCTGGTGCGCCACCACCTGCTGCGCAGCACTGCATCGCTGGACGGCATTGAAGTCGTGCTGGCCCACCCGCAGGCGCTGGCACAGTGCCAGCAATGGCTGACCACCCACTTGCCCCACGCCGAGCGCCGCGCCGTCTCCAGCAATGCTGAAGGCGCCCGCTTGGCCGCCGGCAACCCGGCCTGGGCTGGCATTGCCAGCGAGCGCGCGGGTTCCGAGTTTGGCCTGCATATTGCGGCGCACGCGATCCAGGACGAAGCCTTCAACCGCACCCGCTTTGTGGTGGTGTGCCTGCCCAGTGTGCTGCCCGCACCCGAGGCGTCAGGCAAGGACTGCACCAGCCTGGTGGTGTCGGTGCCTAACCGGCCCGGCGCGGTGCACGACATGCTGGTTCCGTTAAAAATGCACGGAGTCTCCATGACGCGGTTCGAGTCGCGTCCCGCACGCTCCGGCCAATGGGAGTACTATTTTTATATCGACCTGCAGGGCCACCCCTCGCAGCCCCATGTGGCGGCCGCCCTGAAAGACCTGCAGAGTCTGTGCGCCTTTTACAAGGTGCTGGGTACGTACCCGTTGGCCGATTGACACGCTTGCACAGGAACTCATATGTTTGAACAGCTAGGTTTGATCGGCTGCGGCCTGATGGGCGGTTCGTTTGCCTTGGCCCTCAAGCGCGCGGGTCTGGTCAAGCGGGTGGTGGGCTACAGCAAGTCACCCAGTACCACCGAGCGGGCACGCCAGATGGGCGTGATCGACATCGAAGCGCCCTCCGCACTGCTGGCCGTCTCCGGGGCCGACATCGTGCTGATCGCGGTGCCGGTCGCCGCCACCGAAGCCACCTTCAAGGCCATCAAACACCTGGTCACGCCCAACATGCTGATCATGGACGTGGGCTCCACCAAACGCGACGTGATCGACGCGGCCCGCCGTGCGTTGCGCGAGCATGTCGGCCTGTTCGTACCCGCCCACCCGATCGCGGGCAAGGAACTCTCGGGCGTGGAGCACGCCGACGCCGACCTGTACGCCGGGCGCCAGGTCATCCTGACGCCGATTGAGCGCACCCAGACCATCCAGTTGCAGAAAGCGGTCGACCTCTGGACCGCGCTGGGCTGCCGCGTCCTGAAAATGTCGCCCGAACAGCATGACTCTGCGTTCGCGGCCGTCAGCCACCTGCCCCACCTGATTGCGTTTGCCCTGATGAACTCGATCGCAGGCCAACCGCAAGGCAAGGACTACCTGTCGCTGGCGGGTCCGGGCTTTCGCGATTTCACCCGCATCGCCGCCAGTGACCCTAAGGTCTGGCGCGACATCATGGTCTCCAACCGCGAAGAGCTGCTGGCGCAGAGCAAGATATTCCAACGCAACCTGCAGGCACTGGAACTCATGATCACCAGTGGCAACTCCGAGGCGCTCGAAGGACTGATCCAGCAGGCCAGCGACACCCGTGCCAACTGGAGCATGGCCTCCAAACTCAACAAATAATGTTTTCCACTGCATTTCTGGACCTGCCGGCACTGGCAGGTGCCCATGGCGAGGTCAGCCTCCCGGGCTCCAAAAGCATTTCCAACCGCGTGCTCCTGCTGGCCGCCATGTGCAGCGGCACCACCATCATCCACGACCTGCTGGACTCCGATGACACCCGCGTCATGCTGGTGGCATTGAAGGCGCTGGGATGCACCATCGAGCAGACCGGCGCAACCGTGCGTATCACCGGCGTGGCCGGGCGCCTGCCCACTGAGAAACACCCGCTCTTTCTGGGCAACGCAGGCACCGCCATGCGCCCCCTGACAGCAGCACTCGCCGTGCTCGGCGGTGACTTTGAACTCAGCGGCATCCCCCGCATGCACGAGCGCCCCATCGGTGATCTGGTGGATGCGCTGCGCCAGCTGGGTTGCCAGATTGACTACCTGGGCAACGATGGCTTTCCGCCCCTGCGCATCGGCCAGGCCCACCTGAACCTGGGCGCACCCATCCAGGTGCGCGGTGATGTGTCCAGCCAGTTCTTGACCGCGCTGCTGATGGCCCTGCCCCTGGTGGCGCAGCGTGACATCGTGATTGACGTGGTGGGCGAACTGATCTCCCGCCCGTATATCGAGATCACGCTGAACCTGCTGGAGCGCTTTGGTGTGCAGGTGCTGCGTGAGGGTTGGCAACGCTTCACCATCCCCGCAGGCAGCCAGTTGCGTTCGCCCGGCGAACTGCATGTCGAGGCCGACGCCTCATCTGCTAGCTATTTCATAGCGCTTGGCGCAATAGCGACGGGGGCTAGCACTCAAAATGGCATAAAAATCCTGGGCGTCGGTGCCGATTCCATCCAGGGCGACATCCGCTTCATGGAAGCAGCCCAGGCCATGGGTGCCCGCATCGAGAGCGGCCCCAACTGGCTGCGCATCCAGCGGGGCGCCTGGCCGCTCAAGGCGATTGACCTCGATTGCAACCACATCCCCGACGCGGCCATGACGCTGGCCGTGATGGCGCTGTACGCCGATGGCACCACCACCCTGCGCAACATCGCGAGCTGGCGGGTCAAGGAAACCGACCGCATCGCCGCCATGGCCACCGAGCTGCGCAAGCTCGGCGCCACCGTGGTGGAAGGCGCCGACTTCATCCAGGTGACTCCCCCGGCAACGCCCAGCGACTGGAAGGCCGCCAGCATCCACACCTACGACGACCACCGCGTGGCCATGTGCTTCTCGCTGGCCGCGTTCAACCCGGCCAAATTGCCGGTGCGCATCGAAGACCCAAAATGCGTCGCCAAGACCTTTCCCGATTACTTTGAAGCGCTGTTCTCGGTGGCACAGGCTCAGCCCGACGCCGTTCCGGTGATCTGTGTGGACGGCCCCACGGCATCCGGCAAAGGAACGCTGGCGGCCGTACTGGCCGAGCAACTGGGCTACCACTTCCTCGATTCTGGATCGCTCTACCGCATCACCGGGCTGGCGGCTGCACGTGCCGGCATTGCGCTGGACGTGGCCAACGAGCAGGCCATCGTCGCCTTGCTGCAAAGCCTGCCCATCCACTTTGAAGGTAGCCACATCTGGCTTGCCAACGAAGATGTCAGCGAGGCCATCCGCACCGAAGAGGCGGGCATGAATGCCTCCCGGGTGTCGGCCTTCCCGGCCGTCCGGGCCGCCCTGATCGACCTGCAACGCGGTTTTCGCAAGTTGCCCGGCCTGGTCGCCGACGGTCGTGACATGGGCACCATGATCTTCCCGCAGGCCCCGCTCAAGGTCTTTCTGACCGCCAGTGCCGCCTGCCGCGCAGAACGACGCTATAAGCAGTTGATTTCAAAGGGAATTTCAGCTACACTCCCATCTCTTCGCGCGGATCTGGAAGCCCGCGATGCCCGGGACATGTCTCGCAGCGTCGCACCTTTGAAACCTGCGCAGGATGCCAAGTTGCTCGACAACTCGGATTTGACGGTCGAAACGTCCGTTGAACTCGTACTGGACTGG
>CAUJJV010000043.1 GCA_963205375.1 Pseudomonadota bacterium | reverse complement strand
CCGCGTGGTCAAGGGGGCTACCGGCGTGATCAAGCGGATCAATGCCGCGGTCGTGCTCAACAACCAGAGCACCACCGACGACAAGGGCAAGACCACCAGCATCCCGTTGACCGAGGCGCAAATGGAGAAGATGACGGCCCTGGTGCGTGAAACCGTGGGTTTCAACAAGGACCGTGGCGACTCGGTGAACCTGATGAACGCCGCCTTTGCCCCGCTCAAGAGCGAGGTGAGCGATGTGCCGATGTGGCGCCAGCCTGAAGTGATTGACCTGGCCCGCAGCCTGGCCTGGCCGCTGGGGACCCTGGCGCTGGCCACCCTGGTGTTGCTGGGTGTGATCCGGCCGGCCATGAAGTCGTTGGGACAACCCCGTGCTGCAGGCGCCACAGACGTGGAAAGCCGTGCCAACCAGATTGACGCGCTGGAGGCAGAGCAGCCCGCACGGCCGCAACTGAGCGCAAGTTCCAGCTCCAACGAGCCAGCGCAGCCCACCAACTCCGAACTCCGCCTGGAAGATGCCCGAAAACTGACCCGTGACAATCCGGCTGCAGTCGCTAACATTGTCAAAGCGTGGATCAACGGAGAAGCGCCAGCGTAACCCGCGGCGCACAATACCCAAATGGCAAACGACGACGGACTACAAGACGCTGCAATACTGATGATGTCTCTGGGCGAAGCAGAGGCCTCGGAGGTGTTCAAGCACCTGTCCCCCAAGGAAGTGCAGAAGCTTGGGGAGGCGATCGCCAAGACATCGCAGATCACCCGTGAGCGGGTCGATGAAGTGGTGGACCGATTCACCGGGGTGGCTGCTTCCCAGAGTCTGCTGGTTTCCAATTCGGGCGATTATGTGCGTTCGGTGCTGAAACTGGCATTGGGCGATGACAAGGCGGCCTTGCTGATTGACCGCATTCTGCAGGGTGGAGACGTCTCGGGTATCGAGAGCCTGAAATGGATGGACCCACTGTCGGTGGCCGAGCTGCTGCGCAATGAGCACCCACAGATTGTGGCCGCCATTCTGGTGCACCTGGAGTTTGACCAGGCCGCGGACGTGCTCAAACACCTGGTGGAGCGCCAGCGCAACGAAGTCATGCTGCGCGTGGCGACCATGGAGGGCATCCAGCCCACCGCACTCAAGGACCTCAATGAAGTGCTGTTCAAGGTGCTGGCCGGTGGCGACAAGATCCGCAAGGCATCGCTGGGTGGTGTGAAGACCGCAGCCGAGATGATCAACCTGATGGGGACTGCCATTGAAGGTACCGTGATCGAGTCCATCCGCGCCCATGACCCCGACCTGGCGCAGAAGATCATGGACAAGATGTTCGTGTTCGACGATGTGCTCAAGCTCGACGACAAGGCCATCCAGATGGTGCTCAAGGAAGTGTCTTCCGATGTGCTGATCGTTGCGCTCAAGGGTGCACAGCCCGAGCTCAAGGACAAGATTCTGGCCAATATGTCGTCCCGCGCCGCAGCGACGCTCAAGGAAGACCTGGAGTCGCGTGGCCCCATGCGCCTGTCCGAAGTGGAAGCGCAACAAAAGGAAATTCTCAAGACGGTCCGGCGTCTGGCCGACGAAGGCCAGATTGTGATCGGCGGCGGAGGTGGCGACGACGCCATGGTCTGATGTCCCGCGCCCATTCCACCTTCATTCCCGGTGAGCAGCTCGGCACGGTAACCGACTGGAGTTTTGGTGCGGTAGACCAGGCTTCGCTGCGCTTTCAGGCCAAGCTCAAGGCACAGGCCGAGGCTGAGCTTCGCTCCAAGGACGAGGCAGTTCGGCAAGCCGGACACGCGGAAGGCTATGCCGAAGGGTTTGCGCAAGGCCATGCCCAGGCCACCCTGGAAGGACAACGCCAGATCGCAGACTACATTGCCACGCAGGGCGAGGCCGCAGCCAACAACATGGCACAGCTCTTTGCTTCGGCGCAGGAGCAGTTGCACGAATCCCAGCAGGTGATGGCCAAAGGCGTGCTGGAGCTGGCCTGTGAGTTGGCCCGCCAGGTGTTACGCCATGAACTGGCCTCCAATCCGAATGCGCTGCAGCCGGTGATTCGCGAGGCCATGGGCATGCTGACCTCGGACTGCAAGGCGGCCGTGGTGCGCATGAATCCGGTCGATATCGAAGTGTTTGCCGAAGTATTGCGGCAGGAGTTTTCCAGCCTGTCGATGACCTTGCTGCCAGACAGCAACGTCACCCGCGGCGGGTGCATTGTGGAAGCTGCCGGTACGGTGGTGGACGGCACAGTGGAGAAGCGCTGGCAGCGCGCGGTGGCCAGCCTGGGGCTGGAAGCCAGCTGGGAGGATGCCCATGACCTCCGCTGACATCAGCCCGCAAGTCTGGGAAGATTTTTTCGCCCGATCGCGCAACCAGGTGCTGCAGGATTCGAGCCTGGAGGTGCGCGGCACGCTCACCCGCCTGGCCGGACTGGTGCTGGAAGCCAGTGGCATCCGCGTCCCGGTGGGATCGCAGTGCATCGTGACATCGCGATCTCGCCCGCCCGTGTTGGCCGAGGTGGTGGGTTTCAACAACGACCGCGCCTATCTGATGCCTGCCGGCGATGTGCATGGACTCTCCAGCGGTGCCGGTGTGGCCGCCGCCGCGGCGTACGTACCGGTGCCACGCCTGGGTGAGCCGCAGCCCGATGTGTCGCTCGCGGATGCCGGCATGCTGCGCCTGCCGCTGGGCGATGGGTTGCTGGGCCGTGTGGTCGATTCACAGGGCAATCCGATGGACCGGATGGGGCCGATTCTGGATGTGGCCTCGCGTCCGCTGGACCGCAAGCCGATCAACGCCATGGACCGCGCGCCGGTGCGCGAGGTGCTGGACACCGGTG
>CAUJJV010000042.1 GCA_963205375.1 Pseudomonadota bacterium | reverse complement strand
GTGGCGGGTTTGCAGTCGATACCGCCGACCTGCTGGAAGTAGGTGAACTGCGTCACCTCCATGCCGTTGAGCCAGACTTCCCAGCCCAGACCCCAGGCGCCCAGCGTGGGGTTCTCCCAGTCGTCTTCCACAAAACGGATGTCGTTCTTCTTGAGGTCAAAACCCAGCGCTTCGAGCGAGCCCAGGTACAGCTCCAGGATGTTGCTGGGTGCCGGCTTGAGTACCACCTGGTACTGGTAATAGTGCTGCAGGCGGTTGGGGTTCTCGCCATAGCGGCCGTCCTTGGGGCGGCGGCTGGGCTGCACATAGGCGGCCTTCCAGGGCTCCGGGCCGATTGCTCTTAAAAATGTAGCGGTGTGCGAAGTACCGGCGCCGACTTCCATGTCGTAGGGTTGCAGGAGCGCACAGCCTTGGCGGTCCCAGTATTCCTGCAGACGGAGAATGATTTGCTGAAATGTAAGCATGGGGGTGATTTTACGGGCCGACCACCCGGATTCCCGCCCCAGGCTTCAATTACTGTGGCGACGCCACGCCCAGCCCAGAATCCCCAGCGCCACCAGCCAGATGGGCCACAGGCCCCAGCGGGAGACCCACCAGGCAAAGGGCGTCAATCCGGTGCGTCCCTCCACCGTGCCTTCCAGCACGCCACGGGTGATGCGGGGCAGTTCGGCGGTCACCCTGCCGCGGTGATCGAGGATGGCGGTGGCACCCGTGTTGGTGGCGCGGACAAACGGGCGCTCGAACTCCAGCGCGCGCATGCGCGAGATGGAGCGGTGCTGGTCGATGGCAAAAGAGTCGCCGAACCAGCCAATGTTGCTGACGTTGACAAAGATGGTGGGAGCCAACTGCGGATCGGCAAACCGTGCACCGAGCTCTTCACCAAACAGATCCTCGTAGCAGATATTGGGCGCCAGTCGCTGGCCTTGCCAGGCAAAAGAGGGCTGCCCTACAGCGCCGCGGTTGAAGTCGCCCAACGGGATGTTCATGAGCGACGTGAACCACTTGAACAGCGGAGGAATGAACTCGCCAAAGGGTACGAGGTGGTGCTTGTCGTACTGCCACGGCGCTACGGCTCCGGGGTACAGCGCAATCACCGAGTTGGTATAGCCCTCGGTGTAGGACCCCAAAGGGATACCGATCATCGCCGCTTGCGTTCCACTGGCAAAGCGCTGCTGCAACGCCTGCCAATAGCCGTCGGGTAATTGTTCGGGCAACAGAGGAATGGCGGTTTCCGGGGCCACGACCAGAGAACTGGTGCTGCGCTGCAGTTGGTCCCCATACCAACGCAAGGCATCGCGCACCCCGGTGCCAGGCTGGAATTTCTCATCCTGGGGAATATTGCCCTGCAAGAGGGTGACTTGCAGCGAGCCGGCTGGCTGTGACCAAGCGCCCAGTACCTGAGGCCCCAGGATTCCTGCACAGAGCACGGCGGCAGCGGCGGCAAGCTGGCCAACCCGGCGCGCGCCGGCATGCACCACCGTGGCCGACAGCCACGCTGCCAATGCGCCAACCCCATAGGCACCCAACCAGGGGATGTAGAAAGCCAGTGGACCCTCCACATGGGCATAGCCCACGGCACCCCAGCCGAATCCGGTTAACCAGGTGCCTCGGGCCATTTCTGCGCAGGTCCACGCGGCCGCAAAAATCAGGGCAGCTGCGGGCCCACTCCCCTGGGACAGTTTTTTGAAGATCGCGCACGCCGCCGCGTAGTACGCACCCAGCGCCGCAGCAAGCCCCACAACGGCGATGGCTGCGAGCCCTCCGTGCAATCCGGCATAGGTGTGCATGGACACATACAGCCACCAGAACGTTGTGCTCAGCCAGACACTGGCAAACAGCAGGCCCAGCATCGCAGCCAGGCGCACGCTGCCCGTGCGTGTGAGGCCCCAGCACAGAGCCGCAAGCGCGGCGACTTGCAGCCACCAGAGGGGCTCTCCACGGTGAAAAATATAGTCAAATGGCCAGCTAGCCCCCGCCGTATTTGCGCAAGAAGCTATCATTACGATAGCAATCAGAAGGCCGGGAGATGAAACGCCTGCGGGTGACGCTCGGTATATCACCATGCACTCAAGGCGCAGCGGTTGGTGTCGGGGAGACCTTGAACCATTTCACGGCGCCGCCTTTGGTGTGCAGCACAACAAAGTCCAGCCCACCCAGGGTATGGCGCTCGCCCCGTTTGGGTACGTGCCCCATTTCATGGGCGATGAGGCCACCGATGGTGTCGAATTGGTCTTCAGGGTCAGCGGCATTCAACGCGACAGAAAACGCATCATTCACGCGCTCAATCGGCGTGTCTCCACTGACCCGGAAGGTCCGGTCGGCCAGCGCGAAGATGTCGCCCTCATCCTCGGCAATATCGAACTCGTCTTCGATTTCACCCACGATCTGCTCCAGCACATCTTCAATCGTGATCAGTCCCGCCACGCGTCCGAATTCATCGATGACGATGGCCAAGTGGTTGCGGTTGCCGCGGAAGTCGCGCAGCAGGTCGTTGAGTCCCTTGGTCTCCGGCACAAACACGGCCGGGCGGAGCAGTGCGCGGATGTTGAGTTCGGGAGCGCGTTGCAGCTTGAGCAGATCCTTGGCCATCAGGATGCCAATGATGTTTTCCCGCTCTCCCTCATACACCGGGAAGCGTGAGTGGGCGGTATCGATCACGGCATACAGCACATCGTCCATCGGCGCCTGAATGTTGATCAAGTCCATCCTGGTCGCCGGCACCATGACATCGCCAGCGGTCATGTCAGCCATGCGAATGACGCCTTCGAGCATCAGCCGCGATTCGGTACCGATGATTTTGTTGTCTTCCGCCTCGGCCAGCGTCTCGATCAGTTCATCGGTCGAGTCAGGGCCCGGGTGGATGAACTCGGCCAGCTTTTGCAGGAAGGTGCGCTTGTCTTCCTTGTCGGACAAGCGCGCGGGATGTGGATCGGACACTGAAATAGCGCAATATGCGGTTGTTGCGGAACGCCTAGGATAGCGGATTTGCCTTCCAACTCCGTTACCGCTGCAATTTGCGATCAGGAAGCGCTGCGCTTTTGTGCCTCGATGGCGTTGCGGCGTATTTCCTGCAATTCACCGAGCACGCTCCAGAACTGCTTGGCCTGAACCTTCAGGTTGTAATCCGTCTGGGCATAGCGTTCTTCCAGCATTTCGGTCATGCGGCTGTCCAGCGAGGCATCGGGCAGCATCAGGTAGGCCTCAGACTCGGAGCCATCGCGCTCTACGTGCGCACCCGCGTTGCGGACAATTTTGAGCATGGGCGCGTTCTCGCTCAGCGCATGGATAAACATCATGCGCACGCCCTCGTTGCTGGAGTGCATGGCCGCACGCTCAAACAGGCGGGCACCGTAACCCCTACCCCGCGCAGCGGGCACCACGGACACACCGAATTCGGCACACTTCTCGTACCCATGTGCTTTGGCATACGCCAAGTGGGCCACTGCGAGCAGTTCAAGCTTTCGGTTGTAAATACCAAAAATATCGTCCCGCTCGAAGTCGAGGCCATCGACGTACTTCTGGATCTGCGCATCATGGGCGAGGTAGCCAAAGCGCAGGTATCGATCGTTGTCGTCCAAAGAAAGCAGGTGGTCTGCGATCCTGGAACGGTGGTTCGCACCCAATGAGCGGATGGGAACCAGCACAGGTGCGCGCGGCGCATCTGCCGTGTCAGGGTTGTCTCCCGCCGTCGGGGGGCGCAATAGATCGCGCCCCGTGTCGATGGAAGCTTTGATCAGTCGGATTGGATTAACCATGGGTTGAATATAAGGGTTTTCCCTATATTTGGTTGTCTATTCGGTGACTGTTTCGTGGAATAGGGACTCTAATTACGCCTAAGTTAGCGCTTCCTTGCATGGATACACTTGTCTGCACAATGGATGCTGCTGAAACTATTCGCAATTCCGTGGCCCGGGTTACAGCGCTTCGGCGCGCTGCAGCGGCACACGATGACCTTCAAGCCGCCAACAGGGCGGTAAAAAGACTCCAGGCCCGTCGATTTGCGGGGACGTATGCCGATTTGCTGGAGTCCTCCGAGTATTCGGGGGCAGCCCGCTTCTTTCTGGACGAGCTGTACAGCGACAAGGATTACAGCCTGCGCGATGCACAGTTCTCCCGGATAGCGGGCGCACTACAGACATTTTTTCCCGAGCAGGTCGTGGCAACTGCCGTTGCATTGGCGGAGTTGCATGCCCTGACGGAAGAATTGGACCAGGAAATGGCGCTTGCATGGCTGGCACAGGGCGGACAACCATCGCTTTCTGAGACTGCCCGCTACATGGGCACCTGGAAGACCGTTGCACGGAAGGACGACCGCGACCGTCAGCTTGCCGTGGTGTTACAGGTCGGGTCGGAACTCGACCGCCTGACACGGAAACCTGGCTTGCGAATGATGCTGCGCATGATGCGCAAGCCAGCCGAGGTCGCCGGACTGGGGGCCCTCCAGTCGTTCCTGGAGGCAGGGTTTGACACCTTTGCCGCAATGGCTGGCAAAGGCAGCAAAGCCAAGGAATTTCTGGAGACCATCCGGAGAAGGGAGGCTGGCTGGCTGGCACTTCTATATGGCCCGGACACTGTCACCTGTGAGACGGAACTGGCGCTCTGCTTGGGAAAAGTCCCATAAGGTCACGGTAGTTTCGAAATCCACAACACGAACGAGAAGGAGCGCACATGGAAAAGATTTGGTTGAAGAGTTATCCATCCGAGGTCCCCCACACGATTGACCCTGACCAGTTCAGGTCACTCAATCACCTGCTGGAGGACTCGATGCGCAGGAACGCCACTCGGCCGTTTAGCGTATGCATGGACCAATGGATGTCCTACGGGGAGTTGGACTCCCTGTCTGAAGCCATGGCGGCTTGGTTGCAGAGCGTAGGCCTGGAACCCGGCGCAAGAGTTGCCATCATGCTGCCGAATATTCCGCAGTTTGCGGTCACCATGGCGGCGGTATTGCGGGGTGGATTTACCTGTGTCAATGTCAACCCACTTTATACCGCGCGTGAACTTGAGCACCAGTTGAAGGATTCTGGCGCCACGGCCATTGTGATTCTCGAGAACTTCGCTCACACGCTGGAGAGTGTGATCGAGAAAACGCCCATCAAACACGTTGCTTTGGCGTCCATGGGCGATCTATTGGGATTCTGGCAAGGGCATTGGATAACGTTTGCCGTGAGACATCTGGCAAAGATGGTCCCTGCATTCAAGCTTCCGCTGAATAGCGGTCGTACGGTGACGCATTTCAAGGATTGCCTGTCGCTGGGGGCCGGCCGTAAACTTTCCCAGCCAACCGTCACCATGGACTCGATTGCCTTCCTGCAATACACCGGCGGCACTACAGGCTTGTCCAAGGGCGCTGTTTTAACCCATCGCAACATCGTTGCAGCGGTCTTGCAGGCAGAAGCGTGGTTCCGCCCCGCTCTGAAGCGTGTTGGCGACCCGAGCGCGATGAACATGATTGCAGCGCTGCCTCTGTATCACATCTTCGCGCTGGGGCTGTGTCTGATGTCCGTGCGATTGGGTTCACATATGACGCTCGTTCCCAATCCGCGGGACTTTGCCGGATTTGTCAACGTACTGAAGAAGCGGCCTTTCCACATGCTGCCAGCAGTCAACACGCTCTTTAATGCGTTGTTGCAGCAACCGCAGTTTAAAGCGGTCGACTTCTCTCAGCTCTGCGTCTCGCAAGCTGGCGGAATGGCTGCGTCAGAAGGTACAGCGCGAAACTGGATGGCTGTTACAGGTTGTCCGATGGTCGAGGGGTGGGGCATGAGCGAAACCTGTGCGATGGGAACGAACAACCCTGTAACGAACACCACGTTCTCCGGAACGATCGGATTGCCGCTGCCAAGCGTCGAAATTGCGATCAAAAATGAAGCAGGCCAGTCTTTGCCTGCAGGGCAGTCCGGCGAAATCTGCATTCGTGGACCCAACGTGATGGTGGGGTACTACAACCAGCCCGAAGAAAATGCGAAGGCATTTACTGCAGATGGCTTCCTGCGGACTGGTGATGTTGGAATCATGGATCAGAATGGATACACACGAATCGTTGACCGCATCAAGGACATGATCCTGGTAAGCGGCTTCAATGTATTCCCATCCGAACTGGAGAATGTGATTTCCACCTGCAACGGAGTCCTTGAGTGCGCTGTCATTGGCGTGCCGGATGAAAAGCAGGGTGAAGCTATCAAGGTCTATGTAGTGCGAAGTGCTCCAGGACTTTCAGAGCAGGATCTTCTAGCCTTTTGCGAACGCAACCTTACTGGTTACAAAAAGCCTAAATACATTGAATTTCGCGACGAGCTTCCCAAATCGAACGTTGGGAAGATCCTGAGGAGGGAGCTCCGCACAGGGAAATAACCCCTTAGAAAGCCACTCGAAACGAGTGGCTTTTTTTTAGTAGAATTTTTGCCAAAAAAAACGCCCCACCAAATGGTGGGGCGTTTTCGGGCTGTAATAGCCTGACGATGTCCTACTTTCACACGGGAACCCGCACTATCATCGGCGCTGACTCGTTTCACTGTCCTGTTCGGGATGGGAAGGAGTGGTACCAAGTCGCTATGGTCGTCAGGCATAACTTGTTGCCACCTTGACTGGGTCAAGGCGACCAATTTATAGAGCTAATCAGCTTGTCTTTTCGACACTGAAGTGCGATCACTCACACAGCAGTTATTTTTGAATGCGTCAACTTGGCATAACTTCCTTGAGACACTTTCGTGAATCAAAGTTATAGGGTCAAGCCGCACGAGCAATTAGTATCAGTTAGCTTAACGCATTACTGCGCTTCCACACCTGACCTATCAACGTCCTGGTCTTGAACGACTCTTTAGGGGGCTCAAGGCCCCGGCAGATCTCATCTTGAAACGAGTTTCCCGCTTAGATGCTTTCAGCGGTTATCTCTTCCACACTTAGCTACTCGGCAATGCCACTGGCGTGACAACCGATACACCAGAGGTGTGTCCACTCCGGTCCTCTCGTACTAGGAGCAGGCTTCCTCAAATCTGCAGCGCCCACGGAAGATAGGGACCAAACTGTCTCACGACGTTTTAAACCCAGCTCACGTACCTCTTTAAATGGCGAACAGCCATACCCTTGGGACCGGCTACAGCCCCAGGATGAGATGAGCCGACATCGA
>CAUJJV010000041.1 GCA_963205375.1 Pseudomonadota bacterium | reverse complement strand
GCCGTCTCGGGTTTCCTGCTGGAGCGTGGCGGCAATATCGAAGAGGCCGCACAGTACAACGACCCCGACACCGGCCTGTTTTTCATGCGGGTGCAGTTCAAATGCTCCCAGTTGACGCATGGTGATCTGCAAACCCAGTTGCGCATGTTTGCCACGCCCTACCAGATGCAGTGGAGTCTGCATGCCACGGCACAACCCATGCGCACCGTGCTGCTGGTGAGCAAGGAGGGGCACTGCCTCAACGACCTGCTATTTCGCTGGAAAAGCGGCCTGCTGCCGATCGACATCCGCGCCATCATTTCCAACCACCGCGACTTTTACCAGCTGGCTGCCAGCTACAACGTACCCTTCCACCACATTGCGGTCACGGCGGCCACCAAGGCGCAGGTCGAAGCCAGGCAGCTGGAGATCATTGAATCCGAAGGTGCCGAACTGGTGGTGCTGGCGCGCTACATGCAGATCCTGAGCGACGACCTGTGCCGCAAGCTCGCCGGCCGCGCCATCAACATCCACCACTCATTTCTGCCGAGCTTCAAGGGTGCCAAGCCTTATTACCAGGCGCACGACCGCGGTGTGAAACTGATTGGTGCTACCGCCCACTACGTGACGGCAGACCTCGACGAAGGCCCGATCATCGAGCAGGACGTAGCCCGGGTGGACCACAGCAAGACGGTGGACGACCTCACCACCCAGGGTCGTGACACCGAGAGCCAGGTACTGGCCCGCGCAGTCAAGTGGCACAGCGAGCACCGGGTGCTGCTGAATGGCCACAAAACGGTTATCTTCAAATAGGGCCCCCACGCTCCACCGCTACGCGGGTCGCTGCCCCCCAAGGGGGCTAATTTTCCTTGGGGCGGCCCTGCGGAAAATTGCCGCTCGTCAGGCCGCCTTGACCGGGGCGGTCACACCCATCTGGTCCAGCGCTGCGGCCAGGTGGCCCACGCTGCGGTCCACGTTGTGCAGCTTCTCCAGGCCGAACAAGCCCACGCGGAAAGTGGAAAAATCGGCTGGCTCGTCGCATTGCAAAGGCACGCCCGCAGCGGTTTGCAGGCCCAATGCCAGAAACTTCTTGCTGTTCTGCATACCGGGGTCCGTGGTGTAGCTCACCACCACACCAGGCGCCTTGAAACCCTCGGCAGCCACGCTGGCAATGCCACGGCTCTCGAACAGGGCACGCACCTTGGTGCCCAGTGCGATCTGCTCGGCGCGCACTTTTTCAAAGCCGTAAGCGCGGGTTTCTTCCATCACGTCGCGCAGTCGCGCCAGCGCGTCGGTCGGCATGGTGGTGTGGTACGCATGGCCGCCCCCTTCAAAGGCCTCCATGATCTGCAGCCATTTCTTGAGGTCGCAGGCAAAGCTGGTGCTGGTGGTGCCGTCAATGGCCTTACGGGCACGCTCGCTGAGCATCACCATGGCACAGGCAGGCGAACCGCTCCAACCCTTTTGCGGCGCGCTCACCAGCACGTCCACCCCCGTGGTTTCCATGTTGACCCACATGGCGCCAGAGGCAATGCAGTCGAGCACAAACAATCCACCCACTTCGTGCGTGGCATCCGCCACCTTGCGCAGGTAATCGTCGGGCAGGATCATGCCGGCCGCAGTTTCCACATGCGGCGCAAACACCGCATCAGGCTTTTTGGCGCGAATGGTGGCAACCACTTCGTCCACCGGGCAGGGAATCCAGGGTGCCTGCGCGCTGTCGCCCACACGGCGGGCCTTGAGCACGGTCGACTCAGCAGGGATGCTTCCCATATCAAAGATCTGCGTCCAGCGGTAGCTGAACCAGCCATTGCGAATGACCAGGGCTTTCTTGCCGGTCGCGAACTGGCGCGCCACGGCTTCCATGCCAAAAGTACCACTGCCAGGCACCAGCACAGCCGACGGCGCGTGGTACACCTCTTTCAGAATGCGGGAGATGTCCTTCATCACGCCCTGAAAGCGCTGCGACATGTGGTTCAGCGCACGGTCGGTGTACACCACCGAAAACTCAAGCAACCCGTCCGGGTCGACGTTGGACAACAGGCCTGGCATAAACAGCTCCGGTAAAAATCAATGACGATGCGCGCAGACTAGCACGCCCGCGGCATCAGCGCGACAGGTGCTTCCCCATGGCCTCACCCATGGCGATGGGTTTGGCCGGCGCCCATTGCGGATTGAACTCCAGTGTGGACGGCGGGAACAGCATCACTACCGTAGAGCCCAGCAGGAAACGTCCCATCTCCTCGCCTTTGCGCAAGACCACCTTACCCGCGTCGTAATGCCATTCGGTGACCTGCGGCAGACGTGGCGGGTTCACCAGACCATGCCAGACGGTGGCCATGCTGCCTACGATGGTGGCGCCTACCAGCGTCAGCACAAACGGGCCGTGCTCCGAGTCGAACACGCAGACCACGCGCTCGTTGCGGGCAAACAGGCCAGGCACACCGCGTGCCGTGGTTGGGTTCACCGAGAACAGGTCGCCCGGAACATACACCATGCGGCGCAGCACGCCATCGCAGGGCATGTGAATGCGGTGGTAATCCCGCGGGCTGAGGTACAGCGTGGCAAAGCTGCCCCCGTTGAAAGTGGCACCCAGGGCAGCGTCCCCACCGACCAGCGCAGTAGTGCTGTAGCTGTGACCCTTGGCCTGAAAAATCTGGTCTTTGTCGATCGCACCAAACTGGCTGATCGCCCCATCTACCGGGCTGATGAAGTCCGCCGCCGCCAGCGGGCGGGCACCTGCGCGCAGGGGACGGGTAAAGAAATCGTTGAACGTGGGGTAGCTGGCAATGTCCGGATTGGCCGCCTCGGCCATGTTGACGTTGTAGCGTTTCACGAAGCGCCGGATCAGCGCCGTGGTGGCCGCGCCCCCGTGGGCTCCGGCCAGCTTTCCCGCCAGTGCGGTCAACAGTTTTTTGGGGAGCAGGTACTGCGGCAAAACCGCGAGGGTGTCAGACATGGCAGCTCCCAAAATGGGCTTGGTAATGGGGGAACAAGAGGACGGGCAAGGGCCGCGAATTATAGTGGGGGCATGACCGCCGCACGCATCCCTCCCATCCAGTGTCTGTTGACGTTTGAGGCGCTGGCACGCCTGCGCAGCGTCACACAAGCCTCCGAGGAACTGTGCGTCACACCCAGCGCCGTGAGCCACCGCGTCAAACAACTGGAGCAGATCATTGGGACCAAGCTGTTTGGTCGGGCCGATTTTTCACTCACCACCGAAGGCAGCGAATACCTCGCCCATGTGCGCGAAGGGCTGGCCATTCTGCAGAAATTCCCCACCTCTGCCGCGGCACCGGGCAAACGCAAACTGCGCCTGGCAGTCACTCCCACGTTTTCGCGCTCGATCCTGATTCCCCGGTTGCGCCAGTTCACCGACGCTTACCCCGAGATCGACCTGACCTTGCAGGTCTCCATTCCACTGCTGGACGTGGTGGCTGAAGACGCCGACCTGATGGTGCGCTTTGGTGCCGGTCGCTATGCCGATATGGAGCATGTCTGTCTGAGCAAGGACGTCGTCACACCGATGGCCTCCCCCGCCTTTGTGCGCGAGCATGGCCCCTTCGAGTCCCCAATGGACCTGCAGAACCTGCCCCTGCTGCGCAGCCCGCTGGAGCCCTGGCGCACCTGGTTTGCTGCCAACGGACTGGATTGGCCAGAACCCGCAGAAGGCTCGCAGTTCAACGACATTGGCCTGATGTGCGACGGCGCCGCCGCTGGCATGGGCGTGGGCCTGATCCGGTTGAAGCTGGGCGCGCCCTGGCTGGAGAACGGGTCGCTGGTGCGGCTATATGAGAACAACGTGCCCAGCCCCCACGCCCACTACCTGTGCTGGCGCACCGGTGCCATGGACCGCTGGGAAGTCGCCGCATTCGCCGACTGGTTGAAGAAAGCGGTGGGTTGACACGAAGTTTTTTCACACCGACAGCCCGCCAATTGCCGTAGAGTTGCACCCACCCTTGTCAAAGCCACGACCATGAACGCACCCGCAACGACCACCGCCAGTGAATTGCTACAAAAATCAGAGCTGCTCGCGCATATTCTGCGGGGGCTAAAGCCCTATTTGCCACAACATGCGCTGCTGTACCAGGTTGAAGACACCACACCCTACGAGTGCGATGGCCTGACGGCCTACCGCGCCCGTCCGCTGCTGGTGGCCCTGCCCGAAACCGAAGACCAGGTGGCTGCCGTGCTTCGGGTTTGCCACACGCTGAACGTGCCGGTGGTGGCCCGTGGCGCAGGTACCGGGCTGTCGGGCGGTGCCATGCCCCACCCCTTGGGCGTCACGCTGTCCCTGGCCAAGTTCAACCGCATTCTCAAGATCGACAAGCGTAGCCGGACCGCCGTGGTGCAGTGCGGCGTGCGCAATCTGGCTATCAGCGAGGCTGCTGCGCCCTATGGTCTGTACTACGCACCGGACCCCAGCAGCCAGATCGCCTGCACCATTGGCGGCAATGTGGCCGAAAATTCTGGCGGCGTGCATTGCCTCAAATACGGCCTGACCCTGCACAACATCGTCAAGGTGCGTGGCTTCACCATGGAAGGCGAGCCCATTGCATTTGGCAGCGATGCACTCGACCAGCCTGGCTACGACCTGCTCAGCATCGTGGTCGGCAGCGAAGGCATGCTGGCCGTCACCACCGAGGTGACAGTCAAGCTGGTGCCCAAGCCCCAATTGGCGCGCTGCATCATGGCCAGCTTCGACGACATGCGCAAAGCCGGTGACGCAGTCGCCTCCGTCATCGCCGCTGGCATCATTCCCGCGGGTCTGGAGATGATGGACAAACCCATGACCGCTGCCGTGGAAGACTTTGTGCACGCAGGCTACGACCTGACGGCCGAAGCCATTCTGCTGTGCGAGAGCGATGGAACACCCGAGGAAGTGGAAGAAGAAATCGGCCGCATGAGCGCGGTGCTCACCCGCTGCGGTGCCACTGCAATTGCCGTTAGCAAGGACGAGGCCGAACGCTTGCGCTTCTGGAGCGGCCGCAAGAACGCGTTCCCGGCATCCGGCCGCATCAGCCCCGACTACATGTGCATGGATAGCACCATCCCGCGCAAACGCCTGGCCGACATCCTGCTGGCCATTGCGGAGATGGAAAAGAAATACCAGCTGCGCTGCGCCAACGTGTTCCACGCGGGTGACGGCAACCTGCACCCGCTGATCCTGTTTGATGCCAACGACCCGGATCAGCTGCGCCGCTGCGAGCTGTTTGGCGCCGATATTCTGGAGACCAGCGTGGCCATGGGCGGCACCGTCACCGGCGAGCACGGTGTGGGCGTGGAAAAACTCAACAGCATGTGCGTGCAGTTCTCCGCCGAAGAAAACGCGCAAATGTTTGGTATCAAGCACGCGTTTGATACCAAAGAGCTGCTCAACCCCGGCAAGGTGATCCCCACCCTGCACCGCTGCGCCGAGTACGGAAAGATGCTGGTGCGCGCCGGTCAGATCAAGCACCCGGATCTGCCACGATTTTGAGAATTGGCCTCCCTATAATGGTCTTGCCCGAATCGCGGGCATGACAACTTTCAGGGAGATATTTCGATGCATAAATCCGTTCTGACCGCCATGGTCGCTGCCGCACTGCTGGCAGGTTGCGCCAACCAGCGTTTTAACGTTGCTGGTGAAATGGGCGTCAATCCAACCCCCAAGGCAGAAGATAGCCAGTCCTTCTTCGTCAACGGCATTGGCCAGAAGCAAACCATCGATGCAGCCAAAGTCTGCGGTGGTGCCGCGAAGGTGGAAGGCGTTGCAGTCGAACAAAGCGGCATGGACGTACTCCTGGGCATGGTCACTTTCGGTATTTACACTCCCCGTACTGCGCGCGTGTATTGCAAGTAATCATCGGATTGCCTGCACAATCAAGCCCCTCGATGAGGGGCTTTTTGTTTGGTTTCAGCACATCCAGGCACGCCAATTGCAACACTGAAACCGTCTGACCCCATCAACTCCCATGTCCTGGCACGCACACCTCTCCATCGATTACGCCCTGGAAACCGGCCGGACATTGGCCCGCCACCAGCATACGGGCCCACTGCGCGTGCTGCAGAGTCTGTACCCTGAAGAGGATGCGATTTGCCACAACGTGCTGGTGCACCCGCCCGGAGGTCTGGTGGGTGGGGACAGACTGGATATCAGGGTACGTGCAGGCTCGGGTGCCCACGGCGTCATCACCACGCCGGGCGCCACACGCTTCTACCGCTCGGACGGCGCGACCGCAACGCAGAATTCGCACCTCACGCTGGAACCCGACGCACGCATGGAATGGCTGCCTCTAGAGGCGCTGTGCTACAGCGGCTGCCTGGCCGAAAATCGGCTGACCCTGGACCTGGCCCCAGGCGCAGAATTGCTCGGCTGGGATGTCACGGCCCTGGGGTTGCCCCACGCAGATCAGCCGTTTGTGCAAGGCCAGTTCCAGCAACACATTGAAGTGCCTGGCGTCTGGCTGGAACGCGGCAACATTGCCGCCAGCGACACCCGCCTGCTTGACGGCCCAACGGGGCTGGCTGGTCAACGCTGCCTCGCATCCCTGTTCTTCGTGGCAGGCACACCACTCACGCGCACCCGCCGGGAACTTGCGCTGGACAGCGTGCGCGAGCTAATCGCCCAACATGCCCTGGCACCCACCTGTGGCGCCACCAGTCCGCACCCCCAAGTGGTGGTGGTGCGCGTAATGGCACCGGTAGTGGAACCGGCGATGGATTTGCTGCGCTCGCTGCGCAATGTGTGGCGCACGGCGTTGTGGGGCATTGCCCCGTCCAATCCCCGGATCTGGTCGATGTAAGCGGGACTAGATGGCAACCAGCTTGCGCACGCCGTTGGCTTCCATGTCCTTGCCCAAGCCGCTGGCCACGACCGCGCCGCGTTCCATCACCAGGTACTTGTCGGCCAGTTCCTGCGCAAAGTCGTAGTACTGCTCCACCAGCACGATCGCCATGTCACCCCGATCCGCCAGCATGCGGATCACGCGACCGATGTCCTTGATGATGCTGGGCTGGATGCCTTCGGTGGGTTCGTCGAGAATCAATACCCGGGGCTTGGCGGCAAGTGCACGCGCGATGGCCAACTGCTGCTGCTGCCCACCGGACAGGTCCCCCCCCCGGCGCCCCAGCATCTGCTTGAGCACCGGAAACAGGTCAAACAGTTCGGGAGGTATTGGCGTGCTGGCGGATTTGTAGGCCAGGCCCATGCGCAAGTTTTCTTCCACCGTCAGACGGCCGAAAATCTCGCGGCCCTGCGGCACAAACCCCACACCGGCGCGCGCGCGCTCGTACGGCGTGGACTGCTGGATGGGCTTGCCATCGAGTTCGATGGAGCCCGTCTTGATCGGCACCAGACCCATCATCGACTTGAGCAACGTGGTCTTGCCAACGCCGTTGCGCCCCAGGATGACCGTGACCTTGCCAAGCTCGGCCTGCAGGCTGACGTCGCGCAGGATATGCGAGCCGCCGTAGTACTGGTTGATGTTTTTTACATTGAGCATGATCAGCGTCCCAGATAGACTTCGATGACCCGCTCATCGCTTTGCACCTGGTCCAGCGTGCCCTGTGCCAGCACCGAACCATCGCACAGCACGGTGACGATTTCGCTGATGGTGCGGATGAAGCTCATGTCATGCTCCACCACCATCAAGGAATGCTTGCCCTTGAGGGACAGGAACAGCTCTGCCGTGCGCTCGGTCTCCTCATCCGTCATGCCCGCCACTGGCTCGTCCAGCAACAAGAGTTTGGGCTCCTGCATCAGCAGCATGCCGATTTCGAGCCACTGCTTCTGCCCGTGGCTTAAGGTTCCCGCCTGGCGGCACACGCTGTCAGCCAGGTGGATGGTGTGCAGCACCTCCGCCAGCCGGTCGCCCTGCGCCGAATCCAGCCGAAAAAACATGGAGGACTTCACCCCCTTGTCGGTATGCAACGCCAACTCCAGGTTCTCGAACACCGTGAGCTGCTCGAACACCGTGGGTTTCTGGAACTTGCGCCCAATGCCCAGCTGCGCAATCTCGGGCTCGCTGTGGCGCAGCAGATCAATGGTGCTGCCGAAAAACACGGTGCCGGAATTGGGCCGTGTCTTGCCCGTGATGATGTCCATCATGGTGGTCTTGCCTGCACCGTTGGGACCAATGATGCAGCGCAACTCACCCGGTGCAATGTCCAGCGACAGGCCATTGATGGCCTTGAAGCCGTCAAAGCTGACGTGCACATCCTCCAGGTAGAGGATGCGCCCGTGGGTCACATCTACTTCGCCCTGGGTCAGCACGCGGGAGAAGCCCGCGTTGCGACCACCCGACTCGGTTTGCCCGGTGTTGGCAGCCAGCGCGGCCATTCGGGCCTC
>CAUJJV010000040.1 GCA_963205375.1 Pseudomonadota bacterium | reverse complement strand
GACGGGAAATGCACGTCCAGTCCCTTGTCCGCGCTCAAAAACAGATTGCAGAAGGCCGCACCGCCGTAGAGTGCTGCATCGTGGTGGTACCGCGCGCCACGGCAGGCCATGAGGGCCACGTCGCTGGCGGCCAGCACATCGTGCAGGTCGCGCGTGCGCATCCAGTCAGACGCCGTCTGCACACAACGCTTGTAGTCCGGCCAGCGCATGCGTGCGCGCGGCAAAGACAGGGCTTCTACGTCCCCGGGTTCCAGACCCAGGCGCAACGCGGTTTCTCTTTCCCAATCCGCGACCAGCCTTGCCGGCGGTGCAGGGATGTCGACCGTGCCAGACAGCACGACACCCCCCACACTGCGGCTGCGCAGAACATCGCCACTCCAGTAATAGGAGGTGAGAATTTCGTGCGTGGGGTCCGGTTGAGGGGGGTGACTCATCCTGGCCAGTGTATTCAAGCCAGACTTTAGGCCGTCACATCTAGATTGCTGCAATGCAGCAAAAATTGCTTGCATTCGGCACGAATCGCCCTAAGATACGACTCATGCTGCACTGCAACATTCATTCGCCACCGGCGGACTTGTAGCGCAGAAGTTCTTAACCTCTTTGGAGAAACACATGACTACAGTGAATGTTGAACAAATCGTTGCCGCCAACAAGACCGCCGTTGCTGACGCGCAAGAGATCGGTACGATCGCCTTGGCCGGCTTTGAGAAGCTGGTCGCTCTGAACATGGCCGCCGCCAAGTCGGCCCTGTTTGATACCAGCGCCGATTTCATGGCCGCTTTCAGCACCCAGAACCCCACCGATGCACTGGCCGCCCAGGCTTCGCTGGTCAAGCCTCTGGCAGAAAAGTCCCTCGCCTACAGCCGTTCGGTGTACGCCATCGCGTCTGAAACCAGCGCCGAGCTGAACAAGATTGCCGAAGGCAAGATGGCAGAAAGCCAGAAAGCCATGTCCGAAGCCGTTGCAACCATGGCCAAGAATGCTCCTGCCGGCAGCGAGACCGTGGTGGCCATGTTCACCTCTGCTGTGAATGCGGGTCAAAACGCCATCGAAACTGCCAAGTCGTCTGCCAAGAAGGCGATGGAAATGGCTGAGAAGCAAACCACCTCGGCTGTGGAAACTGCCCTGAGCTCGGTCAAGACGCCTTCCCGCAAGAAGTAATCTTCGGCGAGGGTCTTCAAAAGGCACGTCCTGTTATGGGGCGTGCCTTTTTGTCATTTTGAATTTAGCGCATCCCGATCGACACCTTGCCAAAAGCTGCTTGTGCCTCGCGCGGCAGGCAGCGCCAGTAGGGTTCTTTTGCAGCCACGGTGCCACCCAGTGCGGCGGCCGCCTGCCAGCCCCAACGCGGCTGGTACAGAAAAGCCCGCGCCAGCGCCACCAGATCCGCATCGCCTGCCTGCAGCACGTCTTCGGCCTGCTGCGGCTCGGTGATCAAGCCCACCGCCATCGTCGCCATACCGCAGGCAGCGCGGATCTGCCGGGCAAACGGCACCTGGTAACCCACCCCCAATGTGATCTTCTGTTGTGGCGACACGCCACCGCTGGACACATGGATAAAGTCGCAGCCCGCAGCTTTCAGCCGGTGGGCCAGCGCGGTGCTCTGTTCCAGATCCCAGCCGCCGTCCACCCAGTCGGTAGCGGACAAACGTAGCCCCAGCACCCCCTGGTAGGCTGCGCGCACGGCAGTAAACACGTCCATTACAAAGCGGATGCGGTTCTCGAAACTGCCACCATAGGCATCGGTGCGCTGGTTCGCCAGCGGCGAGAGAAACTGGTGCAGCAGATAGCCGTGGGCGGCGTGCAATTCAATAGCGTCGATACCGATGCGCTGTGCCCGTTGCGCGGCCGAAACAAATGCTTCGCGCACCTGTGCCATGTACTCCAGCGACATTGCTGTGGGCGGTGCCTCGGTGGGCAGGTGTGGCAGCGCTGAGGGGCCAAACGTCTCCCAGCCGCCTTCGGAACTGGACAGCAACTTGCCACCATCCCACGGGGCTGCGCTGGAGGCCTTGCGCCCTGCGTGCGAGAGCTGGATGCAGACCGCGGTTGCAGGAGCCAGCCGGCGTGCGCGTTGCAGGGTGTCGGTCATCGCCGCCTCGGTGGCGTCGTCCCACAAACCCAGGCATCCCGGCGAGATACGGCCTTCGGGCAACACGGCGGTCGCCTCGATCGTGACCAGACCGGCGCCACTGTTGAGCAGGTTGCCCCAGTGCATCAGATGCCAGTCCGCCGCCAGTCCGTTGACCGCTGAATACTGGCACATGGGCGCGACTACGATGCGGTTGGGCAGAGTCAGCCCGCCGCGCGGTGACGGGAGGGAAAAAGGAGTGAAAAGCAGGCTCATGAACACAAGCATAGTTCAACCGGAATTCCCGCCCGGTAAAATACCGGGTTTACCCCCTCCAGCCCCTAACTCCTTTTACCCCGGAGCCGCCCCCCAAATGGCCAATACCCAACAGATGGCAAGTGCAATCCGCGCACTTGCAATGGACGCAGTGCAACAAGCCAACTCCGGTCACCCCGGCGCCCCGATGGGCATGGCAGATATGGCGGTGGCCTTGTGGGGCGAGCACCTCAGCCACAACCCTGGCAACCCCAACTGGCTCAACCGCGACCGCTTTGTGCTGTCCAACGGACACGGCTCCATGCTGATTTACGCCTTGCTGCACCTCACAGGCTACAAGCTGCCGATGGCTGAGCTGAAGAACTTCCGCCAACTGGGCTCCAAGACCGCGGGCCACCCCGAAGTGGGCCACACCCCCGGCGTGGAAACCACCACCGGCCCGCTGGGCCAGGGCATCACCAATGCCGTGGGCATGGCGCTGGCCGAGAAGCTGCTGGCGTCCGAGTTCAACCGCGAAGGCCATGCCATCGTGGACCACCACACCTATGTGTTCATGGGTGACGGCTGCCTGATGGAAGGCATCAGCCACGAAGCGGCCGCACTGGCTGGCGCCTGGCGCTTAAACAAGCTCATTGCCCTGTACGACGACAACGGCATCTCCATCGACGGCCAGGTCGCGCCCTGGTTCATCGACAACACCGCCCAGCGTTTTGTAGCCTACGGCTGGAACGTGATCGGCCCTATCGACGGCCATGACGCCACCGCTGTGTCCGCCGCCATTGCAGAGGCCAAGAAGTCCAGCGAACTCCCCACGCTCATCATCTGCAAGACCCACATCGGCAAAGGCAGCCCCAACCGCGCCAACACCGCCAAGGCCCACGGCGAACCTCTGGGTGCCGAAGAGATCAAGCTCACACGTGAATCCATTGGCTGGAACCACGCGCCCTTCGTGATCCCCAAGGAGGTGTATGCCGACTGGGATGCCAAGGAGAAGGGCAAGGCCACGGAAGCCGCCTGGAAAGACAAGTTCGCTGCCTACCAGGCCGCCTACCCCGCTTTGGCCAAAGAGCTGCTACGCCGCATGAAGGGCGACCTGCCCAAGAACTTCGTGCAGACCGCCGTGGACACCGTCATCGCTGCCCACACCAAGGCCGAGACGGTTGCCAGCCGCAAGGCATCGCAACTGGCGCTGGAATCTTTCACTGCCGCCCTGCCAGAAATGCTGGGCGGCTCGGCCGACCTGACCGGCTCCAACCTGACCAACACCAAGGCCACGCCCAACCTGCGTTTTGACACCATGAGCGGTGCGGTTGTCAAAAACGAGGCTGGCCAGGGTGGCCGCCACATCAACTACGGCGTGCGTGAGTTCGGTATGGCCGCCATCATGAACGGTGTGGCCTTGCACGGCGGTTTCATCCCCTACGGCGGCACCTTCCTGACCTTCAGCGATTACAGCCGCAACGCCATCCGCATGGCCGCGCTGATGAAGCAGCGCGTGATCCACGTGTTCACCCACGACTCCATCGGTCTGGGCGAAGACGGCCCCACCCACCAGTCCATCGAGCATGCAGCAAGCCTGCGCCTGATTCCCAATCTGGACGTATGGCGTCCGGGCGATACGGCTGAAACGGCTGTGGCCTGGACCGTTGCCCTGCAGAACAGCACCAAGCCCACTGCGCTGTTGCTGTCCCGCCAGAACATCAGCTACGCCCCCAAGGCCGAGTCTGCACTGGCTCCTGATGCGTGTGGTCTGGATGCCATCAGCAAGGGCGCCTATGTGCTGGCCGAGCCTTCCGAAGTGGGCCTGAAGAAGAAGCCCCAGGCGGTCATCATCGCCACGGGTTCCGAAGTGCAACTGGCCCTGCATGCGCAGAAGGTTCTGGCCGAGCGCAAGATTGCGGTGCGCGTGGTTTCCATGCCCAGCACCACCACCTTCGACAAGCAAAGCGCCGACTACAAGTCCTCCGTGCTGCCGGCAGGGTTGCCCCGCGTGGCGGTCGAAATGGGTTCGACCGACGGCTGGTGGAAATACGGCGTGTCGGCCGTGGTGGGCATCGACACCTACGGTGAGTCCGCTCCCGCACCGGTGCTGTTCAAGCACTTTGGATTCACTCCCGAGAATGTGGCCGATACGGTGCAATCCGTGCTGGCAAAGAAGTAAGCAGCTCTATTTTTGGCAGATTATTTTTTAAGGAAATCACCATGACTATCAAGATCGGCATCAATGGCTTCGGACGCATCGGACGCAACGTGTTGCGCTCCGCCATCCAGAACTTCTCTGACATCGAAGTCGTTGCCATCAACGACCTGCTGGAGCCCGACTACCTGGCGTACATGCTGCAGTACGACAGCGTGCACGGCCGCTTCAAGGGCACTGTGGTGGTCGAAGGCAGCAACATCATCGTCAACGGCAAGAAGATCCGCCTGACGCAAGAGCGCGATCCTTCCAACCTGAAATGGAACGAGGTCGGTGCCGACATCGTGATCGAGTCCACCGGCCTGTTCCTGGACAAAGCCTCCGGTGAAAAGCACCTGGCTGCTGGCGCCAAGAAAGTCATTTTCTCTGCGCCTTCCAAGGACGACACCCCCATGTTCGTGTTTGGCGTGAACGACAAGACCTACGCTGGCCAGGCCATCATCTCCAACGCCTCCTGCACCACCAACTGCCTGGCACCCGTGGCCAAGGTTCTGAACGACAAGTGGGGCATCAAGCGTGGCCTGATGACCACCGTGCACGCTGCTACGGCCACCCAGAAGACTGTGGACGGTCCTTCCAACAAAGACTGGCGCGGCGGCCGCGGCATTCTGGAAAATATCATCCCCTCCAGCACCGGCGCTGCCAAGGCGGTGGGTGTGGTGATTCCTGAGCTGAACAAGAAGCTCACCGGCATGTCCTTCCGTGTGCCTACCAGCGATGTGTCCGTGGTCGACCTGACCGTCGAACTGAACAAGGAAGCGTCCTACGAAGAAATCTGCGCTGAAATGAAGGCGCAGAGCGAAGGCGCTTTGAAGGGCGTGCTGGGTTACACCAAGGACAAAGTGGTGGCCACCGACTTCCGCGGCGAGACCTGCACCAGCGTGTTCGATGCCGATGCCGGTATCGCTCTGGACAAGACCTTCGTCAAGATCGTGGCCTGGTACGACAACGAGTGGGGCTACTCCAACAAGTGCCTGGAAATGGTGCGCGTCGTCGCCAAGTAATTCGCCCTGACGCGGATTGCAAAGGCCTCTGCTGGTAACGGCAGGGGCTTTTTTTTCGTATGAACCGGAAATCGGGAGTTGCCCATGTCCAGACGTTCTTTTCCTCTCTCCAAGGTCTACGGCCTGCTGGAGCCGGGCCCGGTGGTGATGCTCAGCACCGCACACAAGGGCAAAGCCAACGTCATGACCATGTCGTGGCACACCATGATGGAGTTCGAGCCGCCGCTGGTGGGTTGCGTGGTCAGTAGCCGTGATTTCAGTTTTACGGCACTGAAAGCAACGCGGCAATGCGTGCTGGGCATTCCGACCGCAGTGCTGGCGCAGAAGGTGGTGGACTGTGGCAACACCTCCGGGCGCGCCATCGACAAATTCGCGGCCTTTGGCCTGACGCCAGTAGCCGCATCGCAGGTGGATGCGCCGCTGATTGACGAGTGCTATGCCAACCTGGAATGCCGGGTGGTCGATACGCGGCTGTTGAACCGCTACAACTTCTTTGTGCTGGAGGTGGTCAAGGCCTGGACCGACCCGGCCTGCAAAACCCCGCGCACTCTGCACCACAGGGGCCACGGTGTGTTCAGCGTTGCGGGTGACACGATCAAGCTGCCGTCCAAGATGAAATAACGCGGCAAGACACACTGGCCGTGTCCGGTGTATCGTTCGCTCCATTCCAGGAGGCACTATCCCATGGCACATGACACCCCGATCCCCTCGGAAGAGACTGACCTTGTCATTTCCCGCGTGCTGCGCGCACCGCGGGCCAAGCTGTGGCGGGCATGGACCGACCCGGCCTTGCTCCAGGAATGGTGGTGCCCCAAACCGTGGACAACTGAAGTGCGGGAGTTCGACATGCGCCCGGGCGGCGGGTTCTATACCTTCATGCGCGGGCCCGATGGCGGCACCAGCGACAACCCGGGCTG
>CAUJJV010000039.1 GCA_963205375.1 Pseudomonadota bacterium | reverse complement strand
CCCACAGGCGTCATCTGTGCCATAGCACCGAAGGACGAAATACCGATAGCAAAGGTCAGAACGGAACGAATCATGGCTGTCTCCTCTTTAATATTGTTGGCCAATCGTTGATAAATCGCTTTATGCGAATACCGCGTCCGTATCCATCAGCACCTTGGCTCCGGACCGGGCGGTACGCATGAGCGTAGCGGTTTCCGGGAAGAGCTTGGCGAAATAGAAACGTGCGGTCTGCAGTTTGGCGACATAGAACTGGTCGGTATTTCCAGCGGCGATCTGGCGCAGTGCGACCTGTGCCATACGTGCCCAGAAATAACCGAACACCAGGTGGCCAGCCACGCGCAGATAGTCCACGGCAGCAGCGCCCACTTCGTCAGGGTTCTGGAAACCCTTGAATCCGATTTCGGTGGTGAACTTGGTCATCTGGTCACCCAGGATGGCAATGGGCGTGATGAACTCGGCCATCTTTTCGTTCACGCCTTCTTCTTCCACCAGCTTGGCCACCAGCTTGCCGAACTTGCGCAATGTGGCACCGTTGTTGCCCAGCACCTTGCGGCCCAGCAGGTCCAGGGACTGGATTGTGTTGGTGCCTTCGTAAATCAGGTTGATGCGGTTGTCACGCACAAACTGCTCCATGCCCCATTCCTTGATGAAGCCGTGGCCGCCGAAGACCTGCATGCAGGCGTTGGTGGCAATGTGGCCATTGTCTGTGAGGAAGGCTTTGGCGATGGGGGTCAGCAGGGCCAGCATTTCGCCGGAATCCTTGCGCACCTTCTCATCGGGGTGGTAGTGCTCTTTTTCCAGCAGCATGGCGCAGAACGCTTCGAGTGCGCGGCCGCCGTCGGCATAGGCCTTAGCGGTGAGCAGCATCTTGCGCACATCAGGGTGCACGATGATGGGGTCAGCCGGCTTGTCCTTGGCTTTGACACCCGAGAGGCTGCGCATCTGGATGCGGTCCTTGGCGTAAGCCAGGGCATTCTGGTAGGCCACTTCGGTCAGGCCCAGGGACTGGTTACCCACGCCCAGGCGGGCTGCATTCATCATCACGAACATGCCCTGCATGCCCTTGTTGGGCTGGCCAACCATGGTGCCGATGGCATCTTCCAGCACCATCTGGCAGGTGGCACTGGCCTTGATGCCCATCTTGTGCTCCAGGCCGCCGCAGTAGATGCCGTTGCGTGCACCCAGGGAACCATCCTTGTTCACCAGCACCTTGGGCACGATGAACAGGCTGATACCCTTGATGCCGGGAGGCGCGTCAGGCAGGCGGGCCAGCACCAGGTGGATGATGTTGTCGGTCATGTCGTGCTCGCCGGCACTGATGAAGATCTTGTTGCCGGTGATCTTGTAGGTGCCGTCGGCCTGGGGTTCGGCCTTGGTGCGCATCAGGCCCAGGTCGGTACCACAATGGGGTTCGGTCAGGCACATGGAGCCGGTCCACTCACCGGTAGTCATCTTGGGCAGGTAGGTGGCTTTCTGCTCGGGTGTGCCATGGGCTTCCAGGGCAGCGTAAGCACCGTGGGTCAGGCCGGGGTACATGGTCCAGGACTGATTCGCGCTGTTGAGCATTTCATAAAACGCGGTGTTGACCACAAAGGGCAAGCCCTGGCCGCCGTACTCGGGGTCGCAACCCAGTGCAGCCCAGCCACCTTCAACAAACTTGGCATAGGCTTCCTTGAAGCCCTTGGGCGTGGTCACCGCATGCGTGGTCTGGTCAATGGTGCAGCCTTCGGCGTCGCCGCTGATGTTGAGCGGGAAGGTCACTTCGGCGGCGAACTTGCCACCTTCTTCCAGGACGGCATTGATGGTGTCGACATCGATGTCCGCGTGCTTGGGGATCTGCTTGAAGTCGTCCACCACGTTGAGCAACTCGTGCATCACAAACTGCATATCGCGCAGTGGGGGGGTATAGGTAGGCATGCTGATTACTCCTAGTTGAAACGATTGGAAAGTTAACGGGAAGATGGCACGCCGTAGCGCGCCAGAATGTTTTCAAACCCCCGGTTGGCCCGATCGATGGACCCGGGAGTTTTCAGGAAGCGGGCTTCGTAGTGCCAGGCCAGAATGAGCCCGTGGATTTCGAATGCCACCTGCTTTTCGTCGGCATCGGCACGCAGCTGGCCGCATTCCTTGCTCATCACCAGGGCGCGCTGCAGCGCGGCGTGCCAAGTCAGCACGGACTCGGCCAGCGCGTCGCGCACCGGGCCCGGTCGGTCATCAAACTCCACTGCACCGCTGATGTACAGACAGCCGGAGTCAATCTCGGCCGAGGTGCGCTTCATCCAGTTGGCAAACAGGGTGCGAAGGCGGGGCAGCCCGCGGGGCTGCTGCAAGGCAGGGTAAAACACTTCCTGCTCGAAGTGCACGTGGTATTCGCGCACCACCGAGATCTGGAGTTCTTCGCGGGAGCCAAAGTGGGCGAACACACCCGATTTGCTCATGCCCATGACTTCGGCCAGGGCGCCAATGCTCAGGCCTTCCAGCCCGATCTGGGTGGCCAGACCCAGAGCGGCATCGATGATGGCCTGTTTGGTCTGCTGCCCTTTTTGCAGGGCGCGCCCCGCCGTCTTGCGGGCCGCAGGGCGTGTGGAGTCAGCTTTGGCTACGGAGGTATTTGCAGGCATGGGAACCGGGAACCACAAAATAGAACGATCGTGCTATTTTGCAGCATTTCCGTGTCCCCCGCGTGAAATCCTTGTTTTTAGAGGGTTTTTTCTAGTCCATCTGCGGGTTTACCCCAGCAAGACCTGCAAGCTCGCCTCCAGATGCTCGGACGGCATGCGCTTGAACCCCGAGCGCACAAACCGCTGCAGCCGCCCGGCCACAAAGGCTGCCAGAACCGATGCGCGAATCTGCGCATCCACCGTGGGGGTGGCAGATGCGACCACCGCGCTGCCACGCAGACACTGCTTGAGCGTGGCTTCGATCTTGTCGAAAAACTGGTTCATGCGCTGCTGCAGACGTTCGTTCTCAAACACCAGTGCATCGCCCACCATGACGCGGGCCATGCCCGGGTTGCGCTCGGCAAACTGCATCAGCATGGTGATGATCCGGCTGGCCTGGCGTGCGCCCACCAACTGCGCGTCACCGCCTGCGGCTTCTTCGCGCTCCACGATCTGGTTGACCAGCGTGAAGACCGACTGCTCGATGAATTCAATGAGGCCTTCGAACATCTGCGCCTTGCTGGCAAAGTGGCGGTACAGCGCTGCTTCGCTGACTTCCAGACGTGCCGCCAGCGCTGCCGTAGTGATGCGGTCGCCAGAGGGTTGCTCCAGCATGGCTGCGAGCGTCTGCAATATCTGGATGCGCCGCTCCCCGGGTTTGGGGCGCTTGCGTGTGGAGGGAGACTCTGCCTCGGCCGCCTGCGCGTCGGAGTGCTGTACTTCGATGGGTTGCGTGTGTGGTGCGTCTGGCATGGTTCGCAAGCGGTGGTTTTAAATCATTCTCGCACAGGGTTATGCGTTTGGGGTCGACTCCGGCAGCCGTAGCAAAACACGCAGTCCACGTCCGTTGGGGCCGCCATGCAACTCCAGAACGCTGTGGTGCAGATGGGCAATTTCATCGGCAATGGCCATCCCCAGGCCATTGCCTTCCCCGCCCGTGCCCGGGACACGGTAGAAGCGCTCCAGGACCCGCCCGCGCTCTGCCACCGGCACGCCGGGGCCATCGTCCTCGACCTCCAGGAAAGGGCGCTGGTCCTCCAGCATATGACCGCACCGCAAGGTGACACAACCGCCTTGCTGCGTGTAACGCACGGCGTTATCGACCAGATTGGTCAGCAGCTCACGCAGCAACCATTCGTAGCCATCGGCGTGGACGACGGTGGCGTCCAGCCCCAGATCAATCCCTTTGGCCGCAGCGATGTCCAGATGCCCCTCCAGAACCACTTCACACAGCTGCTTGAGCTCCACGCGCTGCATCGGGGCCGCATTGGCACTGCGCGCATCCACCCTGGAAAGCGCAAGCAACTGGCTCGCCAGCTGCGACGTACGGCGGGTGGCCTGGCGCAGTTTGTACACCTGGTCCGCTCCTAAAGTAATAGCTTCTGACGCGGGTTTCGCGTGGGCTGGAGCATCATTTTGCTTGTAACGTTCGGAACTGACCGCCTGGGCCCATGCTTCCACCTGCGCCTGCAGACCCGCCAGCGGCGTGCGCAACTGGTGCGCCGCATCGGCGACAAACCGGCGCTGGTTTTCGGCCTGGGCATTGACCAGATCGAAGAGACGGTTCAGCGACGCCACCAGGGGCCGCACCTCGTCGGGTGACGAGGCTTCATCGATGGCGGTCAGATCCCGCGGCGACCGGTGTTCGACCGCCTCTTTCAGTTCTATCAGTGGTCGCAAGGCGCGCCGTACCGCCCAGTTGACGGCAAAGAAACCTGCGACCGCCAGCACCAGATTGGGCAAGGCGACCTTGAGCCACAGCAGGCGCAGCCATTGTTGGCGCGGGTCAGACCCGTCGGCCAGGCGCATCGTGAGTTCGCCGGCTGCGGTCTGCATGCGCTGGCTGACGATGCGATAGGTGGTGCCATCAAACTCTTCGCTGGAGAACTCGGCTTCGTGCGTGGTGGGCGGCAGTCCGGTCAGCCACTCAGCCCCGGCCATCACCCGCCCGTCAAACCCCACGATGGCAAAAGCCGAGACGCCTTGCCGCTGGCCCAGAAACTCGTCTATCGCAGGGGCCGTCAGCAGCACGGGGGGATCCTGTAATCCAGCACCACGGGCGACCACCGAATCGGCCAGCAGGGGAACCAGGCTGCGCAGTTGCCGGTCCTGCTGCAATGCGGCACTGTCCGCAGACCGGTAGTCAAACCAGGTATTGAGGGCCGCCAGCAACAGCAGTGGGAGCAAGAGCAGCACCAGCAAGCGGCGCTGCAGTCCTGCCGTCATTCCGGCCGTGTTTTTCACACCCCGGACGCCGCGTCACTGGGTGACGCGATGCCACCCATCAGCTCCAGCCGGTACCCGAATCCGCGGATGGCGCGCAATGCAATCCCGTGGGGTTCCAGCTTTCCGCGCAGACGCGAGATGTAGACCTCCACCGCATTGGGTGTGATTTCCCGGTCCCAGCCCGTCAGCGCCTGGAGCAACTTGTCTTTATTGGCGGGTTTGGGAGACTGCAGCAACAGGTACTCCATGACCGTCCATTCGCGTGGCCCCAGCTCTATCAGTACCGTGGCGCCTGAATCTGCACTGCGAATGCAGGCCTGGCGCTGTGCGGTATCGAGTTCCAGCGGGCCAAAGCTCAGTGTGGCTGACGTGGCGGCCTGCGACCGGCGCAACAGCGCACGCAGGCGGGCCAGAAGCTCCGGTAACTCATACGGCTTGACCATGTAGTCGTCAGCCCCGTTGTCCAACCCCTGCACACGGTCCTGCAAGGCATCGCGTGCGGTGAGCATCAAAACCGGCATGGTGTGCCCGCTTTTACGCAGGGTCTGGGTCAACGCGAGGCCGTCCATGGCGGGCAGGCCCACATCTATGACCGCAATATCGAAGGACTCGGCATGGGCCACTTCCAGGGCGCGCTCGGCGCTTCCCACCCAGTCGACCGCATAGCCGGCATCCGTGAGCCCCAGCTTGATGCCGCTGGCCACCATCACATCGTCTTCCACCAGCAGCAGTCTCATGAGAAATTGGCCTCCAGCCCCCGCAGAATAAGCGCAAGCAGCTATCAAATCAGTAGCAAATCAATGCGAACGGATCATGGTGCCAAAAGCCTGGTCCGTGAGGATTTCCAGCAACAGCACGTGGGGGATCCGGCCATCGATGATGTGTACCGAGTTCACACCGCTCTTGGCGGCATCGAGCGCGCCCGCAATCTTGGGCAGCATGCCACCACTGATGGTGCCATCCAGAAACAGCTCGTCAATGCGCTTGGCGGTCAGGTCGGTCAGCAACTGGCCGGCCTTGTCGAGCACACCACTGATATTGGTGAGCATCATCAGTTTTTCTGCCTGCAGTACGGTGGCCAGTTTGGCGGCAACCACGTCGGCATTGATGTTGTAGCTCTCGTTGGCTTCACCAAACCCGATGGGACTGATGACGGGAATGAAGGCATCGTCCTGCAGGGCCTTGACCACGCTGGGGTCGACACTGACGATGTCACCCACCTGGCCCACATCGTGTTCTTTGGTGGGGTCGTTGCTGTCCACCATCTTGAGCTTTTGGGCGCGGATCATGCCACCGTCACGCCCGGTCAGCCCCACAGCCTTGCCGCCGGCCTGATTGATCAGGCCCACGATGTCCTGTTGCACCTCGCCCGCCAACACCCACTCCACCACTTCCATGGTTTCGGGGTCGGTGACCCGCATGCCCTGAATGAATTCGCCCTTCTTGCCCAGGCGCTTGAGCAAGCCCTCAATCTGCGGGCCGCCACCGTGCACCACCACCGGGTTGATACCGACCAGCTTGAGCAGCACCACGTCTTCGGCAAAGGCCTTTTGCAGGGCCGGATCCGTCATGGCGTTGCCGCCGTATTTGATGACCATGGTCTTGCCATGGAACTT
>CAUJJV010000038.1 GCA_963205375.1 Pseudomonadota bacterium | reverse complement strand
GCACAGCGGACCAGGCGTGAGCCAGAGTTGCGTCAGCATCTGCTGGATGGAGAAAAGGGGTGAACCCGAAAGACGCAGCGTCGGCAGAAGATTCTGACCTGTTGCTGGTGGAGCGTGCCAATGCTGGCGATCAGCGGGCGTTTGGACTGTTGGTGCTGAAATACCAGCGCCGCGTACAACGCCTGATTGCCCGCATGGTGCGGGATGTGGATCTGGTGGATGACATCGCACAGGAAACCTTCATTCGGGCCTACCGGGCCTTGCACCAGTTCCGTGGGGATGCGCAGTTCTATACCTGGCTGTACCGGATTGCCGTTAACACCGCAAAGAAAGCTCTGCTGCAGCTCAAGCGTGACCCCACCGTTTCGGAGAGTTTCCTGTCTAAAGACGAGGACGATGAAACTTCCTGGCAGAAAAACGAACCAACCAGCGAAGAGACCCCTGAGACAGTTTTTGCGGCCAAGGAAATTGCAGCGGTTGTCAACGCGGCCATGGAAGCCTTGCCGGAGGATTTGCGTTTGGCAGTGACCCTGCGCGAGATTGAGGGATTGAGTTATGACGAGATTGCTCTGGCCATGGATTGCCCCATCGGAACGGTCCGGTCGCGGATCTTCCGGGCGCGCGAGGCGATTTCGGCCAAGGTGAAACCGCTTCTGGACAAACAGACCGGCAAGCGCTGGTGAGGATGATTGAGATGGCACACCCTGATGACTCTGTGAACGACCGCATCTCTGCCTTGGTGGACGGGCAGTTGCGGGGCGCAGAATTTTCCGAAGCGATGGACAGTCTGGCTTCCCAGCCGGAGGATGAACGCGCCTGGCAGATGTACCACCTGATTGGCGACGTTTTGCGCAGTGAAGAGCTTGCCGGGGGCGCACACGATCGCGATTTTCTGTCCAGGCTGGAAAAGAAGCTGGCACAGGAGCCTGTGCGTACGGCATCTGCATCGACCCGGGTGTTTCATGCGCAAGGTACGAGTGCTAATGCCGGTGCCTGGCGGTGGATTTCCGGTGTGGCCGTGACGGTGCTGGTATCAGTCGCGGGATGGGGCGTATGGAATACGACGTCGGATGGGCAGCAGCTGGCGTCCACCCGGGGGGTGCCGGTGATCGCGCAGATGGAAGTGGCTGCAGGGTCAGCAGAGGGCCCTGTCATGCTCCGTGATCCTGAGCTGGACGCCCTGATGGCTGCGCACCAGCAATTGGGAGGGCATTCCGCATTGCAGATGCCATCGGGCTTCCTGCGCAACGCCACATTCGAGAGGCCCGCACGGTGAGCCAGGGAAAACACACCGTCGCGTGGGTATTGGCAGCCACCGCGCTGCTGTGGTGTGGCGTCGGGTTGGCCGCAGAGAGTGCTGTGGCGGATACCAGCATCCATGCATGGTTGGTGCGTGTGCATGAAGCTTCAAGGCAGCGCGCCTACACGGGCACCTTTGTAGTGTCCGCCGGTGCCAAGACGGCGAGTGCCAAAATCTGGCACGTCTGCGATGGAACGCAGCAGATGGAGCGCGTGGAACCACTCAGCGGCCAGTCGCGCTCCATATTCCGCCGCAACGACCAGGTGATTACTTTTTTTCCGGAGTCCCGTGTGGCCATCACGGAGAAGCGGGATTCCCTGGGCCTGTTTCCCAACCTGCTCAAGTCCAGTGATAGCGATATGGGTGCGCACTACCAGCTCAAGGCATTGGGCAATGAGCGCGTGGTCGGAGTAGAGGCGGACATCGTAGAAATCCTCCCCAAGGACCAGCTGCGTTACGGATACCGTGTCTGGAGCGAGAAGCGCACGGGATTGATCGTGCAACTGCAAACGCTGGATCTGGAGGGGCGTGTACTGGAACAGGCCGCGTTCTCCGAATTGCAACTGGATGCGCCGGTCAGCATGCCGAAGCTGGCGCAGATGATGGCAGCGACCGACGGGTATCGCGTTGAGAGCCCGGAAATGCAGAAGACCACAGCCGAAGCGCAAGGCTGGACCTTGCGGCGGCAAGTGCCCGGTTTCAAGGCCATGGGTTGCTTCCTGCGCCCGGTCGCAGCATCGGCGCAAGGTGTCCATGCCATGCAATGGATGTTTTCGGACGGGCTGGCAACGGTGTCTCTGTTTGTGGAACCCTTTGACAGGCGGCGCCACACTCGCGAAGGCTCCACCGATCTGGGGGGGGCGACGCGGACCTTGACCCGCCATCTGGATGCGTGGTGGATCACGGCGGTCGGCGAAGTTCCCGCTGCGACGTTGGGTGTTTTTGCGCAGACCCTTGAGCGCAGGAAATGAGGCACCACATGGTGCTTGTTATTCTTTTTTAGATGGATGGATGTTCACAATGGCATTTTTAACGATGAAACCCGTGCGGTCACTTTTGGTGGCTGCTGCTGTGGCGGTCACGGCCGTGGTGGCGATGGTTCCGGTGCAGCCTGCAATGGCCCAGGCGCGGGGGCTGCCGGACTTTACCGACCTGGTCGATCAGGTGGGCCCTTCCGTGGTCAACATCCGGACCATGGAGAAAATCAGTGCGCGACCAGCTCAGGGTGGCACCCTGGGAGAAGAGGAGATGCTGGAGTTTTTCAAGCGATTTGGTCTTCCGATTCCCAATGTTCCACGCCAGGCGCCACGCCAGAACCGTCCCCAGCAGCCGGACGAAGAGCAACCGCGGGGTGTGGGGTCGGGCTTCATTTTGTCGGCAGACGGCCTGATCATGACCAACGCCCATGTGGTGGAGGGTGCCGATGAGGTCCTGGTGACACTGACCGACAAGCGAGAGTTCAAAGCCAAGATCATTGGTGCGGACAAGCGTACCGATGTCGCACTGGTCAAGATCGAGGCAGCTGGCTTGCCTGCGGTCAAGGTGGGCGATGTCAACCGTCTGCGTGTGGGTGAATGGGTGATGGCCATTGGTTCGCCGTTTGGCTTGGAGAATACGGTGACGGCAGGCATTGTGAGTGCCAAACAGCGTGATACTGGCGATTACCTTCCATTCATCCAGACCGATGTGGCTATCAATCCCGGCAATTCGGGTGGTCCGCTGATCAATATGCGCGGCGAGGTAGTGGGTATCAACAGCCAGATTTACTCCCGCTCTGGCGGCTTCATGGGAATTTCGTTTGCGATCCCCATGGACGAGGCAGTGCGCGTGAGCGACCAATTACGCAGTGCAGGGCGCGTATCGCGCGGGCGCATTGGCGTGCAGATTGACCAGGTCAGCAAGGACGTCGCGGAGTCCATCGGGCTGGGTAAGCCCATCGGTGCCATGGTGCGTGGTGTGGAAGCTGGCGGACCGGCAGAGAAGGCCGGTGTGGAAGCGGGAGACATCATTACCAAGTTTGATGGCAAGGTGATCGACAAGTCCAGCGACTTGCCCCGCATCGTTGGCAGCACCAAACCTGGCAACCGCAGCACGATCACGGTCTTTCGCCGTGGCAGCTACAAGGATTTGAATGTGACGGTGGCTGAGGTAGAGGCAGACAGGCCCGTGGCAGCCAAAGGCGCTGGTCGCGAAGACAAACCCAAGGGTTCTGTTGCCGGCCAGGCATTCGGTTTGACGGTTGCGGAGATCACGGATGCGCAAAAGAAGGAGCTTGCCGTCAAGGGTGGCGTGCGGGTTGAAGCTGCGCTGGATGCCGCTGCCCGGGCTGGCTTGCGCGATGGCGACATCATTTTGCAGATTGGCAATAGCGCGGTCCTCAATGTGAAAGAGTTTGAGGTGGCGATTGGCAAGCATGACAAGAGCAAGCCGCTCAATGTGCTGTTCCGCCGTGGAGACTGGACTCAGTACGCCGTCATTCGCCCCAACCGGTAAGAAGGCGACTTCCCGGTGACAACCCCAAACCCTTGTGGGGCTTGGGGTTGTTTTTTGGAGTCAAAAAAAATTATCTGCGGACCGGAGGCCGGTTCATTACTTATGTATGCAACCGCTAACTTTTTGGGCTACCTTGCCTTATTGGTTAGAATACGGGGTCGCATCAGCTCATTATGGGCATAAAGCCAGTCCAAAAGTCCATCATATGGGATGGTTTCGGGTGGCCCACAGGCGATCCACAGATCGCCCACAAGTTGTCCAGAAGGTATGCGGCATTATTTGTTTATAAGCTGTGCATAAGTTTGCTGTTGTGGACTCGCAACGACACGTCTTACCGAATTTTGGGGCTGTGAACCCGGGACTTTTTGCCTACAATGAAGTTCCAACTTTCGCAGTTGCCAAAAGATTGTTGGTTCAGGGCGCGTCCACAACAGACGCGCCCTTTTTTCTGCTCGCCTCTTTTTAATTCAATCACTTGAAGCTCTTCGTTGATGAATCACATCAGAAATTTTTCGATCATTGCGCACATTGACCATGGCAAATCCACTCTTGCGGATCGCTTGATACAGCGTTGCGGTGGACTGGAAGCGCGTGAGATGGAGGCGCAGGTTCTGGACTCGATGGATATCGAGAAAGAGCGTGGGATAACCATCAAGGCGCAGACGGCTGCGCTCAAATACAAGGCCCTCGATGGCAAGGTCTACAACCTGAACCTTATCGACACGCCGGGGCATGTGGACTTCTCATATGAAGTGAGCCGATCGCTGTCCGCGTGTGAAGGCGCGCTGCTGGTCGTGGATGCGTCGCAAGGTGTGGAAGCGCAGACGGTGGCCAATTGCTACACCGCACTTGACCTGAATGTGGAAGTGCTGCCAGTACTGAACAAGATCGACCTGCCCAACGCCGACCCCGACAACGCACGCACAGAAATTGAGGATGTGATCGGGATCGACGCCACGGACGCGATTGTGTGTTCTGCCAAGACAGGGCTGGGCATTGATGACATTCTGGAAGCCATCGTTGCAAAGATCCCTTCGCCCAAAGGCAATCCGGAGGGCCCCCTGCGCGCCATGATCATCGACAGCTGGTTTGACAGCTATGTGGGCGTAGTGATGCTGGTGCGTGTAGTCGATGGCCGTCTGGCCAAAGGCGAGCGCATCAAGATGATGGCGTCCGGTGCGATGTACAACGCCGATAACCTGGGCGTGTTCACCCCCGCCAACCAGCCGCGCGAGTCGCTGGAAGCGGGTGAGGTGGGCTACATCATTGCCGGTATCAAGGAGCTGCAGGCGGCCAAGGTGGGTGACACCGTCACCCTGATCAAGCCCGGAACGGGCGGCGCTGCCTTCACTGCCACCGAGCCGCTGCCCGGTTTCAAGGAAATCCAGCCGCAGGTGTTTGCCGGTCTGTATCCGACTGAGGCCAGCGAATACGACTCGCTGCGCGACGCGCTGGAAAAGCTCAAGCTCAACGATGCCTCCCTGCACTACGAGCCCGAAGTGTCCCAGGCGCTGGGCTTCGGCTTCCGTTGCGGCTTCCTGGGCTTGCTGCACATGGAGATCGTGCAAGAGCGTCTGGAGCGCGAGTTTGACCAGGACCTCATCACCACGGCACCGAGCGTGGTGTACCAGGTGGTCAAGAACGATGGCGAAGTCGTCATGGTGGAGAACCCCTCCAAAATGCCGGAAGTCGGCAAGACAGCCGAGATCCGTGAACCGATCGTCACGGTGCACCTCTACATGCCGCAGGAATATGTGGGTGTGGTGATGACACTGGCCAACCAGAAGCGTGGTGTTCAGATGAACATGGCCTACAAGGGCCGTCAGGTGGTGTTGACCTATGAGATGCCACTGGGCGAGATCGTGCTGGACTTCTTCGACAAGCTCAAGAGCGTGAGCCGGGGTTATGCGTCCATGGACTACGAGTTCAAGGAGTTCCGTGCTTCCGATGTGGTGAAGGTCGACATCCTGCTCAACGGCGACAAGGTGGATGCACTGTCCATCATCGTGCACCGCAGTCAGTCGCAGTACCGCGGCCGCGCCGTGGTGGGCAAGATGCGCGAGATCATTTCACGGCAGATGTATGACGTAGCCATTCAGGCCGCCATCGGTGCCAACATCATTGCGCGTGAGACAATCAAGGCCCTGCGCAAGAACGTGTTGGCCAAGTGCTATGGCGGTGATATTTCGCGCAAGAAGAAGCTCCTTGAGAAACAAAAAGCAGGCAAAAAACGCATGAAACAGATCGGTTCGGTGGAAGTCCCCCAAGAGGCGTTCCTGGCCATTTTGCAGGTGGAAGATTGATGCAAGCTCTCACTGGCGCCGTACTTGCGGCTTTCGGCCTGTACGCCGCATCCTGGTATTTCGGCATGGTGGAGGGCAATTTCGCCTTGCTGCTGTTGCTCGCCACAGTCGTCACAGGCGTGTATTGGCTTGCCGAGCGCTTCTACTTCCTGCCCCAACGCCAGCAGGCGGCTGCGGCGCTGGAAGCCAATGACATTGCCCGCCGCGCCGAACTCGCCAAGATGGGCATTGCCCAAGTGGACGGTGACATCACCGAGGCCAAGCATCGTCTGCTCATGCAGCCCTGGTGGCTGGACTGGACCGCAGGACTGTTCCCGGTGATCATCGCCGTGTTCGTGCTGCGCTCTTTCCTGTTTGAGCCGTTCAAGATTCCCTCGGGCTCCATGATTCCAACCCTGCTGGTGGGCGACCTGATTCTGGTCAACAAGTTCACCTATGGTCTGCGTTTGCCGGTGATCAATACCAAAATCACCCAGGGCAATGCGCCGCAACGCGGCGATGTCATGGTGTTTCGCTACCCGCCCAAGCCCAGCCTGGACTACATCAAGCGCGTGGTGGGTGTCCCGGGCGATACGGTGGCTTACCTGAACAAGCGGCTGACCGTGAATGGCAAAGCGATCGAAACCCAAGCCATCCCCGAGTTTTTCGATGAAGACGCCATGCGCTACTTCAAGCAGTACGAGGAATCGCTCGGGGAGAGGAAGCACCGTCTCCTCAATGACGATGAACGTCCGGCCTTTGTCATGCCCATGCCGGACTTCCAGCAGTTCCGCGAGAACTGCAGCTACACCGTGGAAGGGATGACCTGCAAGGTTCCCGAAGGCCACTATTTCATGATGGGCGACAATCGCGATAATTCGCAGGATTCCCGTTACTGGGGCTTTGTGCCAGAGAAAAACATCGTGGGCCGGGCGTTCTTTGTCTGGATGAACTTTGGCAACCTCAAGCGGATCGGTTCGTTTGACTGAAAGGGACATAAAGATGACAGTGCAAATCAGGTCGCGCCAGCGAGGTATTTCGTTTATCGGATTGGTGGTCGTGGGCTCCTTGCTGGCGATGGCCGGTGTGGTGGCTGCACAGATCTTTCCTACGGTGCTCGAACTGCAGGCCATCCAGAAAGCGGTCAATAAGGCATCCGAAGGCAACTCGGTGGTGGAAGTGCGCACCATTTTTGACAAGCAGGCGTCCATTGACGACATCAAGTCGATTTCCGGCAAGGACATCGAAGTCACCAAAGAGGGTGACAAGGTGGTGGTGGCGTTCAGCTACCAGCGCGAAATTCACCTTGCCGGCCCAGGCTACCTGACGCTCAAATACGCAGGGCGATCCAAATAACGTGGCAGATGCTCTGATGGAGTTGCAGCGCAGGCTGCAGCATGAATTTTCTGATCCCGCCCTGCTGTCCAGGGCTCTGACCCATCGGAGCTTTTCTTCGGACCACTACGAGAGGCTCGAGTTTCTCGGCGATTCGGTGCTCAGTCTTGCCGTCTCCGATTTGCTGTATTCCCGGCTGGGCAGTCTGCCCGAAGGGGATCTGTCCCGCGTGCGCGCCAATCTGGTCAAGCAGGACACCCTGCACCAGCTCGCTGTCGATTTGGGGCTGCCCGATGTCCTCAAGCTCGGCGAGGGTGAAGTGCGCTCGGGCGGGCAGAAGCGCCCCTCCATCCTGGCCGACGCGCTGGAAGCCGTCATCGGTGCGGTCTACCTGGACGCCGGTTTTGCCAAGGCGCAGTCCCTGGTGCACCGGCTGTTCAATGCGGTGGAGATCAATCCGCAGATGGAGGCCATTGGCAAGGACCCCAAGACCGAGTTGCAGGAATGGCTGCAGGGGCGCAAAATGAAATTGCCGGTGTACACCGTCGTCGGCACCATCGGTGCGGCGCACAAGCAGAGCTTCGATGTGGAGTGCGAAATTCCCCAGCTGCAATTGTCCGAACGCGGCATCGGAGGCTCCCGCCGTGCGGGCGAACAGGCCGCCGCCGCGGCCATGCTGCAAACCATCAAATCCAGAAATCCATCATGAATGCTCCTAAAAAGATAGCTGCCAGCGCAGATTCCACGGGGGCTAATGGTCAAATTGAGCCTCAAGACGATCTAGAAAGCATGCTCGAAGGTCTGCTCAAGAGCACGCCCAAACTGGCACAGCCCGGTGCTGTCGCCGAAGGCCAGCGCTGCGGTCTGGTCGCTATCGTGGGCAAGCCCAACGTCGGCAAGTCCACGTTGCTCAATGCCCTGGTGGGACAGAAGATCAGCATTACCTCGCGCAAGGCCCAGACTACACGCCACCGTATTACCGGCATGCGTACCCAGGGTCCCACGCAGTTTGTGTTTGTCGATACGCCCGGTTTCCAGACTTTGCATGGCAATGCGCTGAACAAATCGCTCAACAAGACCGTGGTGGGTGCCGTGGCCGATGTGGATCTGATTTTGTTCGTGGTGGAGGCGGGTAGTTTTACCCCCGCCGACGCCCGTGTGCTGTCATTGCTGGGCAAAGACATCCCTACGCTGCTGATCGCCAACAAGCTCGACAACGTGCACCGCCGCGGCGACATCGCGCCCTGGTTGCAGACCATGCAGACCAAGCACGCCTTCGCCGAATTTGTGCCCATGTCGGCCAAGAGCGCCAAAGACATCGAACGCCTGCTGACCATCTGCGAAAAATACCTGCCCGAACAGGCCTGGTGGTACTCCGAAGATGAGCTGACCGATCGCAGCGAGAAGTTCCTCGCCAGCGAACTGGTGCGCGAGAAGCTGTTTCGCCTGACCGGTGACGAGTTGCCCTACACCTCCACGGTGGTGATCGACAAGTTCGAGGAAGAACCACCGCAGAAGAAGGGCCAGAAGCGCCTGCTGCGCATTGCCGCCACGATTGTGGTGGAACGCGATGGCCACAAGGCCATGGTGATTGGTGACAAGGGCGAGCGCATCAAGCGCATCGGCATGGAAACTCGCGTGGAGCTGGAAAAGCTGGCCAACGCCAAGGTGTTTCTGGAGCTGTGGGTGAAAGTGCGCTCTGGCTGGGCCGACGACGAAGCACGCGTGCGCAGCTTCGGCTATGAATAGTGCCCCCACGCTCCGCCGCTGCGCGGGTCGCTGCCCCCCAGGGGGGCGCGTTTCAGCTTGGGGCGGCCCGGCGCTGAAACCCACTCTCACGTCCTGCACCTGAGTCGTGGCGACCAAACGCATTGCTGACGAGCCCGCGTATGTGCTGCACCGCTACGACTGGAGCGAGTCCAGCCTGATTCTGGAAGTCTTCACCCGCCACTACGGGCGCATCGCTCTGGTGGCCAAGGGTGCCAAGCGGCCCAGCTCCAGTTTCCGTCCCATCCTGTTGCCCATGCAGCCCTTGCATGTGGCCTTTGGCGGCGATGCCGAGATTCGTACCCTCAAGAGTGCCGAATGGCAGGGTGGCCATGTCATGCCCACGGGCGACGCGCTGCTGTCGGGCTACTACCTCAACGAACTGCTCATGACGCTGCTGGCGCGCGACGATCCGCATGCCGAGCTGTTTGATATCTACGCCCGCGTGGTGCAGATCATTGCCAGCGAGCATGGTGAGGTGCTGCAGGCCGCCTTGCGCACCTACGAGCTGCTGCTGTTACGCGAGATCGGTTTTCTGCCCCAGCTCAATGTGCAGACCATGACGCTGGCCCCAGTCGAGCCCGATGTCCACTATGTGCTGGTACCCGAAGGCGGCTTGCGCCAGGCCCATGCCGACGACCGCGCCAGCCTCAGTGGCGTGCAGTGGATGCGGTTGCACGACGCGCTGCAGGACAACGCTCCCTTCACCACCACACTGCGCGCCTGTGCCGAGCTCATGTCCGACCTCAAACCGCAACTGCGAGCATTGCTGCACTACCATTGCGGCGTCAAGACCCTGCGTACGCGCCAGATGATGATCGACATTCAGGCGCTGTAAAAAGGCTTCCTCACCATGAAAACCCATCTCTCCGTCAACCTCAACAAAGTCGCTCTGGTGCGTAATACGCGCCATCTGGGCATTCCCAGCGTGACGCGCGCAGCCACGCTGTGCCTGCAGGCCGGGGCTGCCGGCATCACCGTGCACCCGCGGCCCGATGCACGGCACATCCGCGCCCAGGACGTGATTGACCTGGGTGAACTGCTCCAGGCCTGGCCGGACCGCGAATACAACATCGAAGGCAACCCCTTCCACAATCTGATGGACTGCGTGCGTGATCTGCGCCAGCGTGGGCTACCAGTGCACCAGGTCACCTTTGTGCCCGACAGTGAAGGCCAGTTCACCAGCGACCACGGCTGGAGTTTTCCGCAAGATGCGGCACGGCTGAAGCCCTTGATTGACGAAGCCCATGCGCTGGGCCTGCGGGTCAGCCTGTTCATGGACGCGGACCCGACTGCCATGGCCGCGGCGAAAGCCGTCGGTGCTGACCGCATCGAGCTCTATACCGAGCCCTACGCTGCGGCCTGGGGCACCCAGGACCAGGATGCGCAACTGGCACGCTTTGCCGCCGCCGCGCAGGCTGCGCTGGATGCGGGGCTGGGCGTCAACGCCGGCCATGACCTCAACCGCGACAACCTGAATGCTTTCGTGCGCACCGTGCCCGGCGTGGCCGAAGTGTCCATTGGCCATGCGCTGATCACCGACGCGCTGGAGCTGGGTTATGAAGCCACTATCAAGGCCTACCTGGCTTGTCTGGCCCCATGATCTACGGCATCGGCACCGACATCTGCGACGTGCGCCGCATCCGCTCCAGTCTGGAGAAGCACGGCGAACGCTTTGCCGAACGCGTGCTGAGCGAAGGGGAACTGAAAACCTGGCGACAGCGCAGCGCCCGTTGGCCCGAGCGAGGCATTCGCTATCTGGCCACCCGCTTTAGCGCCAAAGAAGCCTTCAGCAAGGCCATTGGGTTGGGCATGCGCATGCCGATGGCCTGGCGCTTGTGCGAAATCGCCAAGCTGCCCAGCGGCGCCCCGGTCATCGTGCTGCACGGTGGGTTGAAAGAATGGTTTGAAGCCCAGCGCCTGACTGCCCATATCACCGTGACCGACGAAACCGACTACGCTGCCAGCTTCTGCGTGGTAGAGCGGCTTCCAGAGAAGATTTGAAGCATTTTAGGCCCATAGCCCCCGTAAAATAAGCGCAAGCAGCTACTAAATAGATAGCAATCAGGAATTTCAAAATGACCCAGCACGCCCCCCTCATCATCGATATCGCCGGCCTGACACTGACCAAAACCGACCGCCAGCGCCTCAAGCATCCGCTGGTCGGCGGGCTGATTTTGTTTGCCCGCAACTGGCAGGACCGCGCACAGCTGACCGCCCTGTGTGCCGACATCAAAAAGGTCCGTCGCGACCTGCTGATCTGTGTGGACCACGAAGGCGGGCGGGTGCAACGCTTCAGGACCGATGGCTTCACGCACCTGCCGCCCATGCGTGCGCTGGGCGAGCAGTGGATGACCCAACCCATGGAAGCCACCCACGCCGCCACCGCCTGCGGCTATGTGCTGGGCGCAGAGCTGCGTGCCTGTGGTGTGGACATGAGCTTCACGCCGGTGCTCGACCTGGATTACGGGGAGAGCAGTGTGATCGGCGACCGTGCCTTTGCCCGAGACCCGCGCGTGGTGAGCCTGCTGGCCAAGAGCCTGATGCAGGGCCTGCTGCAAAGCGGTATGGCCAACTGCGGCAAGCATTTCCCCGGCCACGGTTTTGTGAAAGCCGATTCGCACACCGACATCCCGGTAGACAAGCGCAGCCTCAAAGCCATTCTGGCCGATGACGCCGCGCCGTACCGCTGGCTCAACAACGTCACCAGCAGCGTGATGCCAGCGCATGTGATTTACCCCAAGGTGGATGCGCGTCCGGCGGGCTTCTCCAGCAAATGGCTGAACGACATCCTGCGCGGCCAGATGGGTTTTGGCGGCGCCATCTTCAGTGATGACCTGTCGATGGCCGGTGCGCGTCGGATCGATGGCCGCGAGGTGAGCTACACCGAAGCCGCTGTGACCGCGCTCAACGCGGGTTGCGATCTGGTGCTGCTGTGCAACCAGTCGGTGGGGGACGGCAAGCCGGTGGACGAACTGATTGCCGGGCTGACCGAGGCCCAGCTCAAGGGCCAATGGCAGCCGCTGGAAGCCAGCGAACTGCGGCGTCTGGCGCTGCTGCCCCAGGTGCCGGCGCTGGAGTGGGATGCGCTGATGGTGAGTCCGGCCTATATGCAGGCCATGGACGCAGTGCTGTAAATCGGGCTCAGGGCGAGCGGTGCAGCCGCGGTGCGGACAGCAGCGCGAGCTGCTCGGCAGTCACCTGGTCCACCATTTTGTATTTGGCCATCAGGCCGCTGGTGGTGAGCAGGGCGCGCAGTTGCTGCAGGTCTTTCACGGTGGGAGCCACCTTGATTTGTGCCAGTGCGGCCGGTACGTTGCCGCCCTGGATCAGCCCGGCCACTTTGGTGGCCCAAACACTTTGACGGGACATAAGGCTTTCCTGATGACGATTGGATAAGTAGCTATTTTGGCACATAGCCCGCGTGGAATGTGCGCAGATAGCTATCAAAAATATAGCATTGATCGATGCACGAAAATGCAGCCATGAGCAGCATGAAATCCCTTTCTTCCCTCGGCGGGCTGGTGTACTCCACCGACAGCGGCCGCATGTGTCCCGACTGCCGCAAGCCGGTGGCTGACTGCATCTGCAAAGCGCTGACCGCGGTGCCTGTCGGTGACGGTGTCGTGCGTGTGAGCCGCGAAACCAAAGGCCGTGGCGGCAAGGGCGTCACCCTGGTCAAGGGGGTTGCGCTGGACGCCGCCGCGCTCACGGCGCTGGGCAAGCAGCTCAAGGCGGCCTGTGGCACCGGCGGTACGGTGAAGGAGGGCGTGATTGAAGTGCAGGGCGACCACTGCGACAAGGTGATCGAGCTGCTGCGTGCCAAAGGCATGACCGTCAAGCGCGCCGGGGGCTGACGCCGTGCAACCTGAAGACCTGCAACTGCTGGTGACGCGCACCATGCCGTACGGCAAATACCAGGGGCGTGTGATTGCCGATCTGCCTGGCAACTACCTGACCTGGTTTGCGCGCGAGGGGTTTCCCAAGGGCGAAATTGGCCGGCTGCTGGCGCTGATGCACGAGATCGACCACAACGGGCTGGCCGATCTGCTGACGCCACTGCGCCAGCGCTGATCAGCCGTGGTTGGTTTAGTTCTTGGGAACAATAAACACCGATTTTTCAGAAACCGTCTGAGCCGACTGCTGCGCGGTGATGCGGAAATGGATCGGGTAGGTACCGGGCTGCGCTGCATCAAACGGCAACTGTACCCGCACCGCCACCCAGCGCGCCTGGGTCGA